>CAYQZO010000048.1:0-9570 GCA_964421925.1 uncultured Acidimicrobiaceae bacterium | reverse complement strand
GCCGTGGCCGGGAGACCCATGCCGATGACGGTACAACCCATCGTCCCTCGGGACGAGGGCGTCGAGCCGATCCCCGAGGTCGGCATCGCTCCCGGCGCCGGTCTCGATGATGGCGATGCCGGCGGTGGCATGGGGGGCGAACACCGACACCAGCCCGTCACCCTTGCCGGCCACGAAGGAGGCGATCTCGGCGGTCAGGTCGAAGGTCCCACGCGATCGGCCCGTGTCGAGGGTGATGTGGTGGGTGTCCAGAGTCGTTCCCCGTTCCCCGTTGAACGTTCAACGCTCAACGCTCAACGCTCAACGCTAGATGTTCTCCCCCTGGAAGATCTCGCTCACCGAGGCGTCCACGAAGATGGCGTTCATCGCCCCGGCCAGGATGGGCCCGATGGAGAGGGTGGTGAGCATGTCGAGGTGCTCGGCGTCCTCGGGGGCCGGGAGCGAGTTCGTCGTCACCACCTCGTCGATCGGTGCGTTCTTGAGACGGTCCACCGCGGGTGGCGAGAGCACGCCGTGGGTGGCAATGACCCGGACCGAGAGCGCACCCCGCTCCTTGAGCAGCTCGGCGGCTCCCACCACGGTGCCCGCGGTGTCGATCATGTCGTCGACGATGATGGCGTGCTGGCCCTTGACCTGACCCACCACCCACAACGTCTCGCTCTGGTTGCGGGCATCGGACGAGCGCCGCTTGTAGACGAAGGCAAGCTCGGCACCGAGGTGGGAGGCATAGCGCGAGGCGAGCTTCACCCTGCCCGCATCGGGCGACACGAAGGTGGTCGGCCCCTCCATGGTGGCGTCGACGTAGTCCACGAACAGCGGCATGGCGGTGAGATGGTCGAAGGGAGCGTCGATGAAGCCCTGGATCTGGCCGGTATGGAGGTCGATCGAGACGATGCGGTCCGCCCCGGCGGTCATGAACAGATCCCCCATCAGCCGCGCCGAGATCGGCTCGCGGGGCCTGCCCTTCTTGTCCTGTCGGGCGTACCCGTAGAAGGGGACGACGGCGGTGATCCGCTTCGCCGAGGCTCGCTTCAGCGCGTCGATCATGACGAGCTGCTCCATGATGTGGAAGTTGATGGGGTCGGCGTGGCTCTGGATGACGAAGCAGTCGGCACCGCGCACGCTCTCGGTGTAGTGGATGTAGATCTCGCCATTGGCGAAGGTGGACCGCTCCACCCCGCCAAGCGGGACGCCAAGGATGTCCGACACCTCCCGGGCAAGCGGCTCGTTCGCCGAGCCCGAGAACACCATCATCCGTTTTCGGCCCGGAAGCTCCATCAGGTTTCCCCGTCCTGATTCGCCCTCTGCTTCCGGCGTTCAGCGTAGCCGGGGATCTCCTCTTGGGGAGAACGCTCGATGGCAAGCGCACCCGGCGAGACATCCTGGGTGATCACGGACCCGGCTCCCGTGTACGCGTCGTCACCGATCTCGACCGGTGCCACCAGCATCGTGTCCGAGCCGATCCGCACCCGATCCCCGATCTTGGTGCGGTGCTTCTCGAATCCGTCGTAGTTCACCGTCACCGTGCCCGCACCGATGTTGGAGTCCTCCCCGATCTCGGCATCACCCACATAACTCAGGTGTGGGACCTTGGAGCCCTTGCCGATCGTGGAGTTCTTGATGCCGACGAACTCGCCGGCCTTGGCGCCCTCACCGAGCTCCGAGCCGGGCCGCAGGTGGGCGAACGGGCCGACCGTCGCGTTGGCTCCGATGATGGACTGGTCGAGGACCGCCCACCGCACCACCGCCCCCGGCCCGATGGTGGTGTCCTTGGCGTGGACGTTGGGTCCTACCTCGGCTCCGGCGGCGATCGTTGTGGCGCCTTCCAGGTAGGTGTCGGGATAGAGGCGGGCACCCGCGGCCACCGCGACGCCCGCATCCACATAGACCCGATCGGGGTCGACCATGGATACGCCGGCGTCCATCAGCGAAGCGTTGATGCGGCCCCGGAGTGCCGCCCCTGCCGCGGCGAGCTGACTGTGCGAGTTGACGCCGAGGGCCTCGGTCGCCGAGGCGACGACGGCACCCACCGTGGAGCCATCGTCGGCGATGCTGCGGATGGCGTCGGTGAGGTAGTACTCGCCCTGGGCGTTGTCCGTGCTCAGGCCCTTCAGGGCGTCGGCGAGGTGTTGCCGGTCGAAGACGTACACCGAGGTGTTGACCTCATCGATGGCGAGCTGCTCGGGGCCGGCGTCACCGTGCTCGACGATGCCCACCACCGACTCGCCATCGCGGAGCACCCTGCCATACCCGGTAGGGTCGTCGAGGTGTGCCGACAGCACGGTGGCTGCGGCGCCCGACCCGGCGTGATCGTCGAGGATCGTGCGCAGCGTCTCCGCCGTGAGCAGCGGCATGTCGACCGGGATCACCAGCACCGTCGTCGCCGCCGGAGCGAGCGCTTCGAGCCCGACCCGGGCGGCATCTCCCGTTCCGAGCTGCGGATCCTGGAGCGCGGAGGCCACCCCGTCGGGCAACTGGTCGATCACCGCATCGGACCCGTCTCCCACCACCACGACCGTGTGCTCAGTGC
This sequence comes from uncultured Acidimicrobiaceae bacterium, assembly GCA_964421925.1. Classification (GTDB taxonomy): domain Bacteria; phylum Actinomycetota; class Acidimicrobiia; order Spongiisociales; family UBA5794; genus JACZST01. The sequence goes on along the minus strand of CAYQZO010000048.1, from coordinate 7,040 downwards.
CGAGGGGGACAATGGCGTCGAGAGCCCAACCGAGCAGGCTGCGCCCGGCGACCCGGTGCAGCGCCTTCGGTGTCTCCGAGCGCATCCGGGTTCCCATGCCCGCGGCGAGCACGACGATGCCAAGGTTCGTCATCGCTGGGGGGACAGGGCTCGAACCCGTACCGGATGGACCAAAACCACCTGTGCTGCCAGTTACACCACCCCCCAGTGCGGGGGAACAGAGGTTACCCCGTGCCCATCGTTGGGACCTGCTGGGAGGAGTACTGAGTACCGAGTACTGAGTACTCGTTACTCGTCTTCCACTCTCCACCCATACCCGATGGGTTCTACGGCACGCGCCGCCCTGGCCGACGCCGGAGCCGTGCCGACCGCTTCGGCGGCTTCCTCACGGTCGGTGAAGTAGGCGAAGAGCCCGGATCCGCTTCCCGTCATGGCGACGGGAACGCCCCAGTTCGCCTCGAGCTCGGCCCGCCAGTCATCCAGGTCCGGCGCCACCGTGATCGCCGCCGGGTACAGATCGTTGCCCAACGGTCCGAGCTCGCGCAGCTGCGGGGGGAGCGCGGCTTGGGGCACGATTGGACCCTCGGGACCGTCCAGGGCGTCCCACGCCGCATACACCTGGGCGGTGTCGAGCTCCAGATCGGGAACGACAACGGCCACGGCGAAGCCGTCGAGATCGTCGATTGGGGCGATCAGTTCTCCGGCCCCGGCGACGCGGGCGGTCCCACCGACGAGAGCGAAGGGAACATCCGCCCCCACCTCCACGGCGAGGCGGCGGACGTCGTCGAAGGGGACGCCGAAGCGCCGGGAGGCGAGGATGAGGGCGGCGGCGGCATCTGCACTGCCCCCGCCCAGCCCGGATCCGGCGGGGATGGACTTGGCCACGGTCACCACCATGGGTCGATTGCTTCCCGAGGCGGTGCGTACCGCCGCTGCGGCCACCCAGGCCAGGTTCGTCTCGTCTTCCGGTGCCGATCCACGGGAGACCACGATCCGGTCCTCGTCGCCGTCCTCGATCGATACCCGGTCGAACCAGTCGACGGTCTGGGAAAGGCTGCGGATGGGGTGGTATCCGTCGTCCCCGCGCGGCATCACCCGGAGCGCGAGGTTGAGCTTGGCGTTGGCGGTTGCGCTCATCGGGCCGCAGCCTCGGCCAGGGCCAGGTAGTCGGCGGGGGTGAGATCCTCGGCGCGCCGGGTGGGATCGATCCCGGCGGCGTGCAGAACCGATACCGCGTCGTCGAGTGCCGCCCCCAGGCTCTTGCGGACCATCTTGCGCCGCTTCCCGAAGGCCGCTGCCGCAAGCTCGATCGCCGCCTCGGCGCGAGGATCGGCCCGGATGCGATCGAGCTCGAGGACGGTCGAACCGACCTGCGGCCTCGGGTAGAAGACGGCAGGGCTCACCGTGAAGGACGCCTTCCCCGTGGCGTGGAGGGCCGTGACCACGCTCGGAATCCCGTATTGCCGGGTACCGGGTGCAGCGAGCAGCCGGTCGGCCACCTCGGTCTGCACCATCACCACGAAACGGCCGATGGACGGCGCAGACATCAGGGCGTCGAGCAGGATCCCCGTGCCGACGTTGTAGGGGAGGTTGGCCACCATGACCCATCCCGTGCCTTCCAAGGCGGACTCGAGGTCGACGCCCGCCGCGTCCTGGCGCCGGATCTCCACGTTCGGAAGCTCTCCGACGACGGCGTCCAGGATGCTGGCAAGGCCGTCATCGATCTCGTAGGTCACCACCGTTGCCCCGGTGGCGGCGAGCGCCCCGGTGAGGGCCCCGGTGCCGCCACCGATCTCAACGACACGCGAGCGCTCATCGACGCCGGCAAGCCGGACGATGCGGTCGATGATGTTCGGATCGGCGAGGAAGTGCTGGCCGAGCGACTTGCGCGGGGTGAGATCGGACTCGGCGAGGAGGTCTCGGATGCGGGACCGGCCCTGCGGGCCCGGATCGGTCACAACGGCTCCCCGAAGACCCGGGCGGCGTTGCCCGCCGTCATCTCGGCCACGGCCTCGCCGTCGATGCCCCACAACTCGGCGAGAGCGGCGCCGTTGTGCACCACCCACTCCGGCCGGTTGTCCTCGCCGCGGTGCGGCGCCGGTGTGAGGTAGGGGCTGTCGGTCTCCACCAACGTGCGCTCCCAGGGCACGAACGCCGCCCCCCGGCGTACGGCATCGGCGGTCTCGTAGGTGATGGGGCCGGCAAAGGAGAACGTCGCCCCGAGCTCGGCGAAGCGCTTCGTCCACTTCGGCCCGCCGGTCCAGCAATGGAGCACCGCTCGCTCCCCCAGATCGGCATGCGCCAGGATGTCGTGGGCATCGGCGAAGGCGTCACGGACGTGGACGATGGCAGGCTTGCCCAGATCGGCGGCGAGGCCAACCTGGTCGGCGAAGGCGGACCGCTGCTGGTCCCGTGGGGACAGATCGCGGTAGTAGTCGAGCCCGCACTCACCGATGGCAGCGGCATCCATGGCGAGCGCCGCGATGCGGCCTCGCTGGGACTCCCATTCCGACGCCGAGTGGGGATGGAGCCCGGCGCTCCACCGCACCCGGTCCGGGTGATCGGCGGCGATGGCCCGCGCCTGCAGGCTGGTCTCGAGGTCGATCCCCGGGCACACCACCCAGGCGACGCCCTGCTCGGCGGCACGGTCCAGCACGGCGGAAGGACGCTCGTCGAGCAGGAACAGGTGGCAGTGGGTGTCGACCCAATCGGCCACGGCTCACTCCTCCTCGTCGAAGGGCTCCATCTTGGCGTACAACGGCCCGAGGTCCTCGACCGCCGTGCCCGCGGCGACCGTCGGCCGCTTCCATGCCGGACCCTGCGCTCCGACCTCGACGCCGAGCGTCTCGAGCAGTTTGACCGTGGTGAAGGGCAGGTAGGGATACAGGGCGACCGCCACTCCGGCGATGGCGTTGAGGGCCACGTTCAGGGTCGTGGCCGTGCGCTCCGGGTCGTCGTCGGCAGTCTTCCACGGCTGGCGCTCGTTGAGATAGGCGTTGACTGCCTGGGCGCCGGCCATAGCCCGTTGCAGCCCGGCTCGGAGCTTGACGGCACCGATGAGGTCGCCGACCTCGACGAGGGCGGCGTCGGCCTCGGCGAGCAGTGCCTCGTCGGCGGCATCGAGCCCGTCCGCCGGTGGGACGACCCCGTCGAAGTAGCGGCCGGTCATCGAGACGACACGGTTCACCAGGTTGCCCCAGGTGGCGACGAGCTCCTCGTTGACCCTCTTCACCAGCTCGTCGAGGCTGATCTCCGTGTCCGAGTTCTCCGGCAGGTTGATGGCCACCCCGTAGCGGAGGGCGTCGGGCTCGAAGCGCTCGGTGTACCAGCCGATGGAGCGGCCGATCCCCCGGCTCGCCGAGGCCTGCTCCCCGCCGAAGGTGACGTACTGGTTGGCCGGGACATCGGTGGGCAGGTTGAGCCCGCCGTACCCCATGAGCAGCGCCGGCCAGTACACGGCGTGGAAGGGAATGTTGTCCTTGCCCACGAAGTAGTAGCTCTCCGCGTCCGGGTTGGTCCACCACTCCTTCCAGGCATCGGGGGTGCCCTGAAGCTTGGCCCACTCCTGGGGGGCGGAGAAGTAGCCCATGACGGCCTCCCACCACACGTAGATGACCTTGCCCGGCCCGAGGTCGTCCACGGGAAGGGGCACCCCCCAGTCCAGGTCGCGGGTGAAGTTGCGGTCGTGGAGCCCGTCCTCGACCATGCCGATGGCGAAGTTGATGACATGGGGGCGCCATCCCTCCCGGGTGCGCAGCCACTCGAGGAGCGGCTCCTGGAAGGCGCTCAGCCTCCACACGTAGTGCTCGGTGTCCCGCAGCACGGGCGCGTTCCCGGTGAGCCTCGACCGCGCATCGATGAGGTCGGTGGGGTCGAGCGTGCGCCCGCAGTTGTCGCACTGGTCACCGCGGGCATGGATGTATCCGCAGTGGGGACAGGTGCCCTCGACGTAGCGGTCGGGGAGGAAGCGCTCCGCCTCCTCGTCGTAGAACTGCTTGCTGGTCTGGCGGTACAGGTAGCCGTTGTCGAGCAGGTGCATGAAGAAGTCCTGGGCGACCTCACGGTGGGTGTCGGTGCCGGTGGTCGTGTACAGGTCGAACAGGATCCCGAGGTCCTCCCAGTTCTGCACGATCTCGGGGTGGTAGCGGCCGACGATCTCCTCCGGGGTCACGCCCTCTTCGTCGGCGCGCACCGTGATCGGCGTCCCGTGCACGTCGCTCCCAGAGACCATGAGTACGTCGTTTCCAACCGCCCGCTGGTACCGGGCGAAGATGTCGGGCGGCAGATATGCTCCTGCCAGGTGGCCCAGATGACGTGACCCGCTGGCGTAGGGCCAGGCGACGGCAACGAGGATCTTCTTCGAGGAGGACACGGGCGGCGATGGTAGCGGTCGGGACCCTGGCCGAGAGGCGGCGAAGAACATGCCAAGTTGCGTCAGAACGCCGTAACCTTGACAACTCCCGGAATCTGGCAAATAGGAGGAACCCTTGGACACGGTGATGGTTCGCAAGATCGACGACCTCGGCAGGATCGTGATTCCCGCCGAGACCCGCCGGCTGTTCAACATTCATGAGGGCGATGAGCTCGAGATCAGCGTGGAGAACAGCGCCATCGTGCTGCGCAAGCTGGAGGCCACCTGCGTGTTCTGCGGCTCCACCGAGGACATTGCCGAGTACCTCGGGCGCGGGGTGTGTGGCCCGTGCCGGTCCAAGCTGGCTGCATAGCTGCGCAGCAGTAGTCAGTACTCAGACTCTTTGACCTCTCGGCCCTCCAGGGCCGCTTCGTAGAGCACCCGTCGCGACACCCCGGTGGCTTCCGCCACTGCTCGCACCGCCTCCGAAAAGCGGTCACCCGCTTCCAGCCGTTCGTCGACCGCGGCGAGCGCCGTCGCCATGTCCGGCTCGGCGTCCCCGGCGGGGGCGATGACGATGGTGAACTCTCCCTTCGCCGCCCGGTCGCGCCACTGCTTGGCGGCGTCGCCGAGCGAGCCGCGCCACACCTCTTCGTGCAGCTTGGTGAGTTCGCGGGCGACCACGACCGGCCGGTCTGCCCCGATGCGTTCGGCCAGTGCGTCGAGATCGGACGCCACGCGGGTGGGCGGGGAGAACAGCACCGTCGGCCGCGGGTCCTCGGCGATGGCGCTGATGCGGCGCTCCCGCTCCCCCTCGCCGCGGGGAAGGAACCCCTCGAAGACGAAACGATCCCCCCCGAGCCCGGCAACGGCCAGGGCGCTCGTGACCGCACTCGGTCCTGGAATCACGGTGACGGTGGCACCCACGTCACCGGCGAGCCTCACCGCGGCGACACCCGGATCCGAGATTCCCGGCATCCCCGCATCCGAGACGAGCGCAACCGTCTCACCCCTGCGCAAGCGCTCTCGCAGCTCGCCGAGCCGCTGCTGCTCGTTTCCGACGAAGAACGACCGCACATCGGCGGTGATCCCGTACCGGGAAAGCAGTTTCCCGGTGCGCCGGGTGTCCTCGGCGTAGACGACGTCGGCCGCCTCCAGCGTCTGGCGGAGGCGCGGCGATACGTCCTCCAGATTGCCGATCGGCGTGGCACACAAGATAAGGGTGCCCTTCACTCCTTCGAGGATGGCAGAACCCGCAACCGTACGCCGCGCTCGGGATAGGGCGCCTCGACGGGCAGCTCGAGCATCCAGTAGTCGCGGGCCCGCACGGTGCCCGATCCTGCCAGGAGCTCGGCGCCGACCACGGTGCCCTCGGCGGTGAGGTGAACCACCCGTAGCGGTCCGCCGTGCACCGATCGGGTGTGGATGAGCAGGGCGGAAACATCCGGTACGTTCATTCCAAAGAGTCGCGACGAGAAGGTGGTGGCGACGCGGACCCGCTCCGCCCGCCATGCGCCGTAGCCCAGGGCGACCGTTACCCTCTCCGGCATGGCAAAGGCAAAGCGTCGCAAACTTCGCGCCCGTCGCAACAAGGCGAACCACGGCCGCAAGCCCAACGCGGGCCGGGGCTGAGCCAGCGCGCCGCTTTCCAGCCGGTCTCTACGCGATTCCATGCGATCACACCGTATGTGATCGTGAGTCGCGAGTCACGAGTCTCGAGACCGGGGACTCGACTCAGAGCCCCAGCTGCGTCCTCAGATCCGCTCCGGCAGCCTTGTCGGTCGAGGCGATGAAGAAGAGCTCGTCGAGTACGCGGTCGATGAACACGTAGATGCCTGCCTGGTCGTAGAGCAGGCCGTCACCGGACTCGACGGCCGACCCGGCACCCATGGCACCGCGGGCGTGGGCGATGAAGGCGTTGGTCAGCTCCTCGGCGTCCCGTTCGGAGTCACCCACGTAGTGGATGACCACCGCGACATCGTCACCGCGGTTGTGGATCTGGTATTCGTCATTGCCCCACCCGGCGGCAGCCTGGGTGGCCTCACCGGACGGCACGCTCTCGGAGACGATGAGCCGCAGTCCCCACTCGCCGAATGAACCCTCGTCGTACAGCTCCCAACCGTCGAGCGTGGTCTCCAGGGGTGCCAGCGGCAGCGGCCCTTCCCCGGCGGCGTACTTGGTGTAGTCGAGCACCTGCTCGGTGGTGATCGGCCCTCCGGCGACGTAGGCCTGATCGACGCCGGCGATCCCGCCATCGGCCACGAGCGCCTCGGTGTAGCCGAGGCCCTCCTCGTACGGGAAGAGCAGATCGGCCTGCATCCACCCGGGCACCGAGTTGAACACGCCGCTCGGAACGGCGAGCGCCTCGACGGCGGCCTGCACCGCCTCCAACGGGCTCAAGCCCTCCATGTACACGAACTGGGCCCGGGAGGCGTCGCCTTCGATGAGCGCGAGCAAGGCCGCGGCATCGTCGCCGTTGCCGTCGTCGATCAGCACTTCGTACTGGTCGTTGAACTCGAAGTGCTGGTCGGTGAGGGCGTGCACGAGCTCGTGGATCACCACCACCTTCTGCAGCGGGGTGAACCCCTCGGGTGCGGCGGGCACGACGAGCTCCCCGGCATCCCCGTCGTAGTACCCGGCGACTTGCTCGGTGTACAGCTCGACGAACAGCGCGTACAGGTCGGTATCG
>CAYQZO010000047.1:8218-9645 GCA_964421925.1 uncultured Acidimicrobiaceae bacterium | reverse complement strand
CGGCGGCGGCCTCCGGCGCCCACGTCATCGCCATCAGCATCCGGGACGTCGAGGAGGGCTCGCTGACCTTGCGGCTCGCCGGGACCGCCAGCGAGGTGTCGGTGTCCAGCCTGGACCGGGCCATCGAGACCATCGAGGAGGCCATCCCGCCACCGAGCTACCGGGGAAAGTGGTACTTCGTGTTCGACGGCGGATGCATCGTCTACACGTTCAACGCCAGGGGCCCGGGTGTGGCCACCCTCGAAGACGACGTCGAGCTGGCACTCGGGCTGTTCGACGCCGAAGCATTGCGCGAGATCGCCCGCGCCGAAGGGTTCGAGATCTGAGCACGCATCAGCCGATGCGGAGCGCCTCGGGCCGGGCCCGGTCGGCACGCAGGCCCGATACCAGGTTCACCGCCGACCCGATGAGGATCCCGAAGGCGGCGCCGCCGATCATGTCGAGGGGCATGTGTGCTCCCACGTACATCCGGGAGAAGATGACGGCCACTCCGAAGCCGTAGACCAGCCATCGCGCCCACCGCGGCAGATAGGGGGAGAAGGCGACGCCGAGCGTGAACACGACGACGGCGTGGCCGGAGGGAAACCCGAGACCGTCGGGGAGGCCTTCGAAGCCGGCCTTGACCTCGTCGAGCAGCGCCTCGGGCCTGCCCCGATCCACGATGGACTTGATCACCTTGGCCGCACCCCATCCGAACACGATGCCGCCGGCCAGCAGCGTGACCGGCGGCCGCCAGTGCCGCACCAGGAAATAGAGGATGACCGCACCCACCGGCACGGCCAGCGCCATGCCCGCCTGTTGGAACGGCCACAGCACCCATTCCGCCTGTTTGGGAAGATCGTTGATGGCCCGGAACAGGTCGATTTCCCACTGCGCCGGCGGGTCCGTCGTCGCCACGACCGTGACGACCAGCACCAGCAGCGCAACCGCGGCCCGGATCCCGTCGAGCTTCCAGCGCCGCACCCACTCGATCGTCGGTGCCTTGTCGGTCGTCGGGACGCTGCCGTCCATCTCCCCATCCTCGCTCGGGCCGGCTCACGGTAGCCGCCTCTTGCCGTGTCCGACCGTGCAGCTCTGCTTGCAGTTGCAAGCACATCGTTGTACACTTGCGAACGTGGTAAAGAGCCCACATGTGTCCGACATCGGTGCCTTCATCCGCGATCAGCGGGAGCGGTCGGCGATGTCACTGCGCAAGCTCGCCGAGAAGGCCGACATCTCGAATCCGTATCTGTCCCAGATCGAGCGGGGCCTGCGCAGGCCATCGGCGGAGATCCTCGCCTCCATCGCAGGAGCACTCGGCATGCGCGCCGAGCACCTCTTCGAGCGGGCGGGCCTCCTCGACGGCAGTGAGCCCGGCGACGTGCTCGCCGCCATCGAGACCGACAGGGCACTGACCACGACCCAGAAGCAAGCCCTGACAGAGGTCT
>CAYQZO010000047.1:0-8208 GCA_964421925.1 uncultured Acidimicrobiaceae bacterium | reverse complement strand
AGAGGTCTACAAGAGCTTTGTCGGAGAGGAGAGATCGTGAACGAAACCCTCGAGGCCCAGCAGGAAGCTGCGGTCAGGATGATGTACGCCGCCATCGGGGCCCCGGTGCTGGTCGGCCAGAAGGCGCGGGACTTCGGCAAGTCCGTGTTCGGCGAGCTGACGTTCGATGACTTCGAGACCGCGGGCCGGGACTTCACCGGTCACTTGCAGGAGAACAGGGTCGTGGAGCAGCTCCAGGAGACGATGGACATGGAGCAGTTCCAGGATCGAGTGGACGGGCTGCGCGAGCAGCTCGAATCACTGCTCAGCAACTGGCGCGAGCAGTTCGACGCCACCGTGAAGACGTCAGAGAAGATCGAGGTGGACGAGCCCGAGAAGGCGAAGAAGGCCGCTGCTACGGCCAAGAAGAAGACGACCACCACCGCCAAGAAGAGCACGTCAACCAAGAAGTAGATCCCCGAAGCCGGCTACCCGACTGATCCCCCGGGCAACCGGGGGATCATTCTTGCTGGTAGCTGGCAGCCGGCAGCTGGCAGCTCCCTCAGTACTTCACCACCGGATCGAGCGCCTTGGCGTCTTCGACCCAGCCGTCCACCATGCCCTGGGTGGGCAACCTGCGCACCAGCCGCTTCCGTGCGTTGAGGTCGGTCATGGCCTCCAGCAGGTTCTTCGCGTTCCTGGTCCGCAGCTCCTTGACGGTGTCGACGCCCGCCGCCTCGAGCAGATCTGCGTACTCGGGCCCCACGCCCTTCACCCGCATCAGGTCCGCCCGGTTGACCCATCCCAGCACGTCTCTCTCGGTGAGCCTCGCCCTGCCCGCCAGTTTGCGTCGCCCGGTCTTGGTTGCGGCGGTTCGAAGCAGGGCGTCGGTGGTGCGGACTCCGTTCTTGCGCAGCTTGGTCGCCTCACGAACCGGAAGCCCAACCGCCGTGATCGATGCCATACGTCCTTCCAACCGGTTCAGTGTGGAACGCGGGAGCCTACCCAACGCCGCCACGGCTCGCATCTCGATCATCGGGCGCCGGAGTCCCCGAGATCGACCGCGGCGAGCACACGGCCCGGCTCGAGCCGGTCGATCCAGACCTCGCGCACCGCGGAGACATGGCTCTCGATCAGGTCGTGGAGATCGACGGGTCCCTCCAACCTGAGCAAGAGGTCCCCGAGATCCGACGACAGCGCGACCGGCCACCCGCGCCGGTATCGGTACTTGGGTACGGCAGCGCGATGGTCGGCGAGCGCGGCGAGGAGCTGGGCGACGGTGTCCGCGCCGACACCGGGTTGGTCGGCGTTGGCGATGACGAGCCGATCGACGTCTCCGCTCCGCTCGATCACGTCCACGCCGACACGAAGCGAAGCGGCGAGCCCCTCCTTCCACTCCGGGTCGATCACCACCGTTGCATCGCCGAGGTCGGCCCCGGAAAGGATCGCTTCCGCGTCGGGCCCGAGAACGAGCACGGCTTCATCGACCGGCCAGGTGGCTGCGTCGGCGAGGACGCGCTCGATGAGCGGTGTCCCACGCAACGATGCCAGGTACTTCGGCCCAGCGAAGCCCTCTCCGGGGTCGTTGGCGATGATGAGGGCGACCGAACGCATCCCCGCCAAGCTAGCTGGCAGCTGGTCGCTGGTAGCTGGTAGCTGATCTACGCCGTCGCCGCCTGGAACCGGAGGAACGCACCGACGTCCTCCTCGGCGAGCCGGGTGTCCACGATGATGTGCTGCACTCCCCCGCCGGCGTTGCGAACCGAGTCGGCGAGTGCGTCGATGATGTCCGGCGTCGTGTCGACGCTTCCACCACACGCCGGGCAGGGATCTTGCGGCGGCGAGCTGATCCATCCGCAGATCCGGCAAATCGAACCCGGCGTGGTCTTGTCCGCCTGCACGACCAGGGTCTGTACCGCCCGCTGATTGACCGCGGCCGCGGTGTCCTCGATGCCCACGACCGCATCACCCCGCGCCGCCGCAGTGTCGAGGAGCCGCCCCACCAGGCGCTCCTCCTCGGCGGCTTCGTACTCGCTCGCCACCGCCTTGCTGTGCTCGAGCACCGTCGCCGGGGTCATGGTGTGGGGATCGATGACGAACGTACCGGCGAGCTGTCGGGCGACGTCCGGGGCCAACGCCGCCGTCACGCCCGCGGTGTGCACCTCCGGCCCGCCGATGATGAGCAAGTCGTACCCGGGCTCCTCACTGGAGAGCTCACCGAGCCGGGTGGCGATGTGCTGATAGTGGCGGGACAGTACGGCGTCGGCGTGGGCGCGCACCCGCCGCTCCTCGTAGCCGGAGAAGCCGCCGAAGTTCTGCTTGCGGAAGTCCTCCTCATTCATCACCGGAGAGCGCATCTCCTCCCACGCCTCGAGCTGATCCATGCGGAAGCGGAAGATGGACGCAAAGCGAGCGTCGACGACGGCGACGGCGAAGCGGCGGTAGTGGTCGAGCATCGCTTCGAGCGGACGCAAATAGGGAGCATGGTCGACGATCGCCCGATCCCGGACCGGACCGGGAAGCCCGACGTACTCGTCGATGCCGGCGGCGGACGACTTGAAGACCGCAACACCTCGCCCCAGATCCGACGAGAAGCTGGCACGGGCCACTGCCTCGATGTCCGCACGCAGCGACATCCGCTGCTGGCGGGGCAGGGCGTCCGCCAGGTCGCCGGCGTGCGCCAGCACGTCCTTGACCCGGGTGGGAATCGAGCGCAAGGTCTCCGGTCCGGGCTCCAGGCTGAGGAATACCGAGAGAACCGGCTGCCCCTTGCCGTCGAGCTGCCTGAGGCGATCCACCGTTGCCTGCTCCAGCACGCTCCCTCCTTGCGTCGGCGTCCTTTGAGGCTACTCGCCTGGGCGCCGGCTGATCAGGGCCGATTGTCCTAGGCAACGTTTTCCCGATCCGGCGACGCGGCGTCGCTTCGCCCCCGCCGTGAAGCTGCCAGACTGCCCGCGACGAAAGGGAGGGAATCGGGTGATCGTCGGCATTCCGACCGAGATCAAGACCGAGGAGCATCGCGTGGCGATCACCCCCGTCGGGGTGCGTGAGCTCGCCGCTCGCGGGCACACCGTGATCGTTCAGTCCGGAGCCGGCGAGGGCTCTTCCATCACCGACGACGACTACGTCGCGGTAGGCGCCGACATCGCACCAGAGGCGGTGAGCGTGTTCGAAGCCGCCGAGCTCGTGCTCAAGGTCAAGGAGCCGCAACCCTCCGAGATCGAGATGCTGCGCGCCGGTCAGCTGCTCTTCACGTATCTGCATCTCGCCGCCTATCCGGCCGAGGCCAAGGGCCTGCTCGAGAGCGGCGTCACCGCCATCGCCTACGAGACGGTGGAGCTCCCCAACGGGGCGCTCCCGCTGCTCGCCCCGATGAGCGAGATCGCGGGACGCATGGCCACCCAGGCGGGTGCCCATTATCTGGAGCGCCCGGCCGGGGGACGAGGCCTGCTCATCGGCGGGGTAGCCGGTGTCCGCCCGGCCCGCGTGGTCGTGCTCGGCGCGGGGAGCGCGGGGCGGAGCGCGGCCGCGGTGGCCGCAGGGATGGGCGCCGAGGTGATCGTTCTCGACATCAACGTGGAACGACTCCGCCACATCGACGACGTGTGGCACGGCCGCATCTCCACGCTCCAGTCGTCGCTGCACGCCATCGAGGAGCTCGTCCCGACCACGGACCTCCTCATCGGTGCCGTGCTCGTGGCAGGGGCGCGGGCACCGGTCCTGGTGTCCGAAGCTCACGTTGGGTCGATGCGTCCCGGCAGCGTCGTGGTGGACATCTCCATCGACCAGGGCGGGTGCATCGCCACCGCCCGGGAGACCACCCATGCCGACCCGGTCTACGTGCACCAAGGGGTGGTCCACTACGCAGTAGGCAACATCCCCGGTGCGGTGCCCAACACGTCGACCTATGCGCTCACCAACGCCACCCTCCCCTACACCGTGGCCCTGGCCGAAGGGGTGGAAGATGCGCTCGACACCCATCCCGAGCTCATCCCCGGCATCAACTGCACCGGAGGGGTCGTCACCAACCGGGCGGTCGCCGACTTCCTGGACACCGAGGCCGTCTCCCCGCTCGAGGCCCTCGGCCTGTAGCTCAGTCGATGGACAGCACCGCTTTGGCGGAAAGGCGCGCCACCCACAGGTAGATGGCGGTCCCGACGAACACGACGGTGAGCAGCGTGTGGAACCAGAGCGAGGCCAGCTGCTCCTCGGTGATCGAGGAATAGAGCAGCGCACCCGCGCCGAAGGTCATCTGCAGCGCGCCCGCGGTGACGAAGTAGGCCCGCCCGCCGGGACGCGCCAGGATCAAGAGGCCGGCCACCGCCCAGGCGACCAGCATCGCCCCCACCCAGCGCAGCCCACCGAGCGCGGTGGCGGTGGCGTCGTCGAGGCCGATCAGCCCCAGGAACTCGACGGGGAACAGCATGAGCGGTATCCCGAGGGCCAGGTTGACCGCGATGTACCACAGCATTGCCCATCTGAGCGTTCCCGCCCCCCTGCGGGCCGGCAGCGCCTGGTATGCGTCGTCGAGTGGGACCTCGTCGCCGGCGGCGTCGTCATCCCACCCGGTCATGGTGTTCTGTAGCCGCGCGCTGCTCGTTGATCCAGTCCTCGAAGTCCGATCTGGCCACCCGCCACTCTCGCCCGAACTTCACCGCGGGGAGTGTGCCGTTGCGCAGCTGGCTGGTGACAACGAACGTCGAGACGTCCATGTACTCGCAGATGTCGGCCACCGACAACCACTCCTTGGGGAGATCGACGGTGATGCGCTCCATGTCTGTGTTCTACCCCATCGTGCGGCCGTCGTAAAGATAGGCCGTCGTCGCGGGGCCGGTGCTCACTCCTTGGACCCGGCCCCGGTCGGTGCAAGACTCCAGCCATCACTGCGGATCCAGTCGACACCGGTTCTCGAGCGGCACCCGGACCGGCCCGGCCCGCGGGCCGCACCATCCTCATCGCGGCAGGGATCGGCCTGGTGGCGGTGATAGCGCTCGCCGCCGTGCTCTCCACAGGCGGCGGCGTCACCAACCTCGATCCGACCAGCCCCGAGGGCACCGTCCAGGCGTACCTCGATGCGGCCCTCGACGGTGACTTCGCCACGGCCGAGACCTACCTGAGCGCCGAGCAGCAGAACTGCGCGGGAACGGCCGGGTTCGACCCCTACTACGTGCCGGAGGACAGCAGGGTGGTGCTGCGCGACGTCACCGTCGACGGCGACCAGGCCAGCGTCGAGGTCGACGTGACCGAGGGTGGCGTGGGGGGTTACACCCACGGCGAGATGTATCGGCTCGAGGAGGAAGGTGGGCGCTGGGTGATCACCCGTGCGCCGTGGCCGTACTACGAGTGCGGGTTCCTGCCCTGATGGAGTTCCTGTTCTTCCTCGGATCGATCGTCCCCCTCCTCATCATCGGCGGCATCATTGCCCTCATCGTGGTCGCGGTGCGCCGGTTCTCCGATCCCGAGCACACGGAGAGCCCGGGGACCGCGGTGCGGCGCTTCTTCCAGTATCTGCTGATGCTGGTGGCGCTGATCCTGGCTGCGTTCGGCATCTCCGAGCTGCTCGCCGCCGTGCTCCCGTCTGAGGGAACCGTGATCGCGGAGACCGAGGACGCCGCCCGCCTCGCCCGGCCGCTCGCTTTCGTCATCGTGGGGACGCCGGTCTTCCTCCTACTGTGGCGGTTCACCCGACGCCGCATCGAGGAGAACCCGGCCGAGCGGGCCTCGCTCGGGTGGTCCTTCTACGTGACCGCGGCCGAGCTCATCGCACTGGTGATCGCCATGGTCACCGCGGTCAACACCCTGGGATGGCTGTTCGGCACCGACGACTACTCGGCGTCGGCGGTGGCGTTCTTCGTCGTGTGGACCTCGGTGTGGGCGGGCCACTGGGTCGTCGGACACGACAGGACCGAGCCCCGCCGGATGCGCCTCCACCTCGCCGCCGGCTCCGCCGCCGGGCTCTGGACCACGGCGAGCGCAGCCGGCGTCGCCCTCGGCGTGTCCCTGGTGGCCCTGTACGACCAGGTGTTCTCCACGGTCATGGTGGGCAGCTTCTCTGAGCTGATTCGCGAAGCCCTCGCCGCCTTCATCGTCGGGGCCGCGGTGTGGTGGTGGTACTGGTGGATGAACTACGCGCGGACCCCGCGCAGCCCGCTGTGGAACGGGTACGTCCTCATCGCGGGAGTCCTCGTCGGCCTGATCACCATGATCGGATCCCTGGCTGCGGTCCTGTTCATCATCCTGGAGTGGTTCTTCGGCTCGCCGGAGCAGACAACGGCAGCAAGCCACTTCGAGGCGGTGCCCGCGGCCGCAGCTGCCGCCCTGGTCGGCTTCGGTGTGTGGTGGTACCACCGGGCGGTGATCCAGTCGGCCCCGTCCGCCCGGCGCCAGGAGGTGGACCGGATCTACCAGTACCTGGTCGCCGGCATCGGTCTGGCGGCCTCCGCCACCGGTATCGTCATCGCCCTCGTCGCCCTCATCGAGAGCATCAGCGGCGATGTGATCGTCGGCTCCGGCAGCGCCGACACCCTGCTCGGTGCGATCACCGCCCTGATCGTCGGCGTCCCCGTGTGGTGGACGTCGTGGTCGTCGATCCAGCGCCACGCGGCCACCGACCCAGAGCCTGAGCTCACCTCCCCGTCGCGTCGCATCTATCTGTTCCTGGTCTTCGGTGTGGGTGGGCTGATCAGTGTGGTCTCCCTCATCATCCTGGTCGCCCAGGTGTCGGAGGATCTACTGAACGGGGACCTCGGGTCGGCCACCCTGTACGACGCACGGGTGCCGATCGCCTTGCTCATCACCGTCGGGGTCATCGCCTGGTACCACTGGGTGGTCTTCCAGGCGGACCGGTCGGCTGCCCCCCACGAGGAACGGCCCGCACCGACCCGGCAGGTCACGCTGCTCGCGCCACCGGGCTTCGACACGAACGCTATCGCCGAAGCGGCTCACGCCACCGTCCGTGTGCTTGCCCGCACCGACGAGGTAACCCCCGACGCGGAAGCGGTGATCGCTGCGCTCGAGGGAGTCGATGCCGACCGGGTGCTGGTCGTGACCGTCGACTCCGGCGAAGTGTTCGTCGTTCCGGTCGCTGGCAGCTGGTAGCTGGCAGCTGGCAGCTGGCACCTATCCCGCCGCGTCCTCCGCCCGGACCTCCATCTCGTCCAGATGGGCATCCTCCATGCTGATCTGGACGGTGGGGTCTCCCAGGTGCGCGAGCTCCCCGGCGGGTACCAGCAGCCCGCTCGCCACGAGCTCGGCTATCAACCCGGCCGCGGCAAACTCGAAGAGCTTGAGTCGCTCGGCAACCTCCTGGACCGTGGCTCCGCCGCCGATGGCGGCGAGCACCTGCCAGGCGGCGGCGTCGACCGTGACATCGTCGACGGTGGCGGGCAGCCGGGGCCGGATGGCGAACTCGGCCGTACCGTCGGGCACCCACTCCCGAATGGCATCCCACTCTTTGCGTCGCTCCTGGGCATTCTCCAGGACCTCCTCGACGTCGAGGCGCTGGATCTCCTCGCTGCCGTAGGCCTTGGTCTCCACCCCCTCGATGAACCAGAACCGGCCCTTTCCGGCGCGCTGCAATCGAACCATCACTTCGACCACCTGCTGCAGGATCAGGGGTCGTGCCGCCCGGGGCCACCGGCCACCGGGGTTGCGTCCGCGCCGATCGCGCCGAGGAGCCGTCGAGAAGCCGCGGAGCGCGGCGATGGACCCATCGCCGGCCCTGGTGGTGGCGAAGGTGATCCGCCCGTCGGCGAAGAAGACCCGCCCCGTGTACGGGCCGGCCTCGACGCGCAGCACACCGGTGCGCTCTGCTTCGGAGAGGAACCGCATCACGTCGTGCAGTGGAAAGGCGTCCAGATCGCCCTGCAACGCGTTCATGGTGACGCTATCGGCAAGCGTCTTCGGGCGCTTCAGTCATTGCCCATTCCCTCTTCTCGCTTGCTCAGCGTAGAGGCACCATCCCGCGTGGTCCAGCAGGAGATTGCCCCGCACGGCTCCCCCTACACTTGATCCATGGGAGCGGTCATTGCGGTTGCCAACCAGAAGGGTGGCGTGGCCAAGACCACCACGGTGCACACGCTTGCCGGCGCGCTCGCCGAGAGCGGGAAGCGGGTGCTCATGGTCGATCTCGATCCCCAGGCCTGCCTCACCTACGAGGTCGGGCTCGAGCCCGAGAAGCTCGACATCTCGGTGCACGACGTGATCCTCGGCAGAGTCGATGCCGCCGAG
>CAYQZO010000046.1:0-9670 GCA_964421925.1 uncultured Acidimicrobiaceae bacterium | reverse complement strand
ACGCCAACGGCTTTCGGATCGAACACTTGCTGGCGGAGGGTCGTTTCGACGAGGCCTTCGCCGGCTCGATCGAGAACGCCCGGCGGAGGACGCGGCCCGCGGTGTACGACCTGGGACCCGCCGAGACGGCAGCGTTCCTCACCGGCAACCGGGAGTGGCTGGAGACCCTCATCGGCGAGTACCGCGATGCCGGTGTGATGGGTCACACCCAGCTGGCGCGAGCCGAGGACATGGCGGCCCTGATCGACGATCCGACACCGGCCACGATGCGACGGGTTGAAGCCGGCATCGAGGATCTCGACTCGGTGGGCATGGCACTCTTCGCCGCCACCAACGCCGCGGCGCTCGCCCTGCACGGCCCCGAGTCGGAGCGGGAGCGCCTCGACGCCGACTTCCGGGCGCGTGCCGACAAGTACGGGTTCCGGCGGTTGGTGGAGCTGTATGAGGGGCTGCTCGGCTAAGCGTCGACCGTTCCCACCCACACCATGGACTGGGAGACAGGGCTCACCGCGTTGTAGGCCCGGGCGTAGATGAGCATCCGCTGGTCGTCCACCACGGTGGCCGGCGGCCAGGGTACGCGTGGATCCCACGCCGCCGGGCCGGGGAGCTCCTCGACGTGTCCCCAGGTGACCCCGTCCCTCGATACCCAGACCGCTCCGGTGGCGGTCCACGATCCGACCGCGATCCAACCGAGCTCACCGGCGTCCACCACCTCGGGCGTCACCACCGACTGGTCGCCGTTCGACGGGTTCCAGGGGGCGTTGATCTGGATGGACTCCCACTTCTGGCCGTCGGCGGAGGTCCAGGCCTGGCCGCGGTGGCCGGGGAGGGCGATGGCGACGAAGCGGCCGTCGTGCTCGGTGATGAAGGCCACGGTCGAGGAGGGCATCTCCATCCCCGACCCGTTGGGCCAGGCGTGCACCGTGTCGAAGCGGGCCAGGAAGTTGGGCCAACCGTCGGTGTTGGCTGGACCGTAGATCAGCTCACCCTCCGACACGTACCAGGCGCCGGGGACGATGACCTGGCCATCGTCCTCGATAGCCCACCCGCCCACGAACATCACGGAACCGTCGTCGAGGTAGGCGGCGTCGAGCTCGCCGCCCCGGGTGGTGCTCCCGAAGGGCACCGACACCGGCAGTTCCTCCCAGCTGCCGCCGTTCCAGGTATAGGCAAGCAACTCGCTGGTCTGGGGGACGTTGATGTCGTTGAGCGGCCGGCCGAGCACGATGAGGTCGCCGTTGTCCTCGATGGCGAGCACCTGGGCGGTGAAGTTCCCCGGGTCGCCGGGCTGGTCGGGCAGCGGCGTCCAGATGACGCCATCGAGGGACGTCGCCACCACCCCAGGCTCGGCGATCCCCCGGTACTCGGGCCGGTGGGACAGGCCGTCGTAGAGCAGGGCGACGTACCCGCCCTTGTAGGAGTCGACGTGGGTGACGAGGTAGTCGAGCGGATACAGCTCCCAGGTCATGCGCCCGATGCCGGTGAGCGTGCTCACCCGCTCCGGCTCGGGCAGCTCCGGTGCAGGCGGTGCGGGGGGTGGCCGGCTGGTGGTGGTGAGGTGCGGCACCTGGGTGGTGGCGGGCTCGGTGGCATCGCCCATGCTGCACGCGGCGACGATGAGGAGAACAGCGGTCGCGGTGACGAAGAGCCGCAACATCGGGGGCACGATAGGCGTGCCGGAACCGGTTGGGTGACGGTTGCCGCGGTGTGCCAACATCGGGGCGTGGACGTGCCGATTGCCATCCAGGACACCTACCCGGAGCCGGCGGCGCACTGCTACGGGTGCGGGGCGCTCAACGAGGTCGGGCTCCAGCTCAAGACCCGCCCCGCGGGCGAGGTCACCATCACCGACTTCGAACCGGAACCGTTCCACACTGCGTTTATCGACTCGGTGTATGGAGGCTTGATCGCCTCCGTGATCGACTGTCACTCCACCGGCTCGGCCGCCATCTTCGCCATGCAGGCCGAAGGGCTCGAGCCCGGTGTCGACCCGTCGCCCCGCTTCGTCACCGCCCACCTGGAGGTGGACTACCTGGCGCCGACGCCGCTGCGCCCGATGCGAGCCACCGGCCGGCTCACCGAGCTCGGCGAGCGCAAGGTGATCGTCGCCACCGAGCTGGCGGTGGATGGGGAGGTCACCGCCCGGGGGTCGGCCGTGCTGGTGCGCGTTCGGGACTGATCAACCCGTCGCAACCGATGCCAAACTGACAGCTATTGACAACTCCTGAGCGCTCGACCCGACACGGTGTCGGTGTCAGTAGCCGGCCCCGCGGGTACGCTTCTCGCAACGGGCCGGTAGGCGAGAGCAGCGCCGGTCGCCCAGGTTTGTGGAGAACCAGGGAGCCACTCTCCCTCTCCCCAGTTGACCGCCCCGCACGGTGTCCCCCCTTCCGTGCGGGGCGGTTTCATCGCCGCTCCATGTATCCCGTCTCACTGCCGATAAACGGTCAACCCCTTTCGAGTAAACCCGGGGGCCTCTCCGGGCGTGTAACGGGTGAGTACATGACCGCACAGCCCAGATCCCGGTCGGCCAGCGGGGACCTGGACGCCGGCACCGAGCCGGTTCCTGTCCGTGCCGTGGTGTCGTTCGAGCAGTTCTACGAACGCGAGCTGCGCTCGGTGGTCGGTCTGGCCTATGCGCTGTCGGGGAGCCGAAGCGCCGCGGAGGATCTGGCACAGGACGCCTTCGTGGCGGCGCACCGAAACTGGGAGAAGATCTCGCACTACGACAAGCCGGAAGCGTGGGTACGCCGGGTGGTGGCCAACCTGTCGGTGTCCCGGTTCCGCAAGAAGGTCTCCGAGGCGAAGGCGATGGCACGCATCAACCGACAACAGCATTACCTGCCCGAGCTACCGGGAGAGGCCGAGGCGTTCTGGGGGGCGGTGCGCACCCTTCCCAAGCGCCAGGCCCAGGCCATCGCCCTCCACTACCTTGAGGACCGGCCGTTGGCCGAGATCGCCGAGATCCTGGAGTGCAGCCCGAACACGGTCAAGGTCCACTTGCACAAGGGGAGGGCCGGGCTGGCGTCCCGGCTCGGCCTGGAGAGGGAGGCACCATCATGACCATGCTCGATGATCGCGCCCGGTCGGCGGCCACCGCTATCGAGCGCAGCGTCGCCGACCACGCTTCCACCACCGGCTTTTCCGGGTTCGGCTCCGCCCGGCGCCGCCACGTCGTGTGGGCAGGCGCGGGTTGGGCCCTTGCCGGCACCACGGCTGCCGCTGCGCTGGTCGTCTCCGCCGCCCTCACCCCGGTTCCCGACGCCGACGTGGCCACCACGCTGCCTCCTCCGCCGGTGACGACGGTGGCCCCGGAGACGACGCTGCCGCCGGAAACGACCCTTCCGCCGGAGACGACGCTTCCGCCAACCACGGAGGTCCCGGTCGAGGAGACCACGACCACGACCCAGGCCACGACCACCACGGTCGACACCGTGCCGCCGGCGCTCGCCATCACCTCACCCAAGGACGGCGAGCACTTCGAGACCGAGATCATCACCTTCTCGGGCACCACCGAGCCGGGGGCCACGGTCGTCGCCGGGGGCAAGTGGGAGGCGAGCGTGGACGCCGAGGGCCGCTGGTCGATCCAGCTCGTGCTCTTCCCGGGTGCCAACGGCGCCAGATTCGTCGCCACCGACGCTGCCGGCAACAGCACGGAGGCCCGGATCACGGTCTACCTCGACGAGGAGGATCCGCCGCCTCCTTCGGTCGAGTTCACCGCCTTCAACAAGTGGGGGTCGTGTGCGGAGACCCCGCCCTACGACGAGTACTACGGGACCGCCGATCCGGGGTCCAAGGTGACCATCACCAGCGAGTACGGCTCGGGCTCCGCCTACGCCGACGGTGAGGGCAACTGGTACGCCAAGGTGTTCTTCCCCGAAGCTCCGTTCGGGAAGGAGTTCTCCGTCACCGTGAAGGACCACAACGGCGCCAAGAAGACCTTCGGGTTCGTCCGCCTCGAGGCCTAAGCCACCCCGAACCCAGCCCTGGGTTGCAATGCCGACCCCCTGGACATCCCTGAGAGGGACCCTGAGCCGTTGGGGTGGAACCAGGGGGATACCCAATACCGCGACGCGACCCGTATCCGCACACTTGCGCTCATCGGACCTACGGAGCAAACAGGGAGGGATTCCGATGAACTACCGCATCTTCGAGTGGGTGAACAGCCACGCCCGGATCGTCGGCATCGCCGTCGTCCTCGGCGCGCTCGCTCTCGGCATAGCGGCACCACTGGTCGCCGACACCGATGAGCCGAACTTCGACCCCAACGGGGAGGTGTTCCAGCTCTACGACCGCGCCGCAGAAACGCTGAGCAGCGACTCCACCATCGCCGGGGCCGCCTTCATCGTTGAGGCCGCCGGCGGCGGGGACGTCCTCACCGCCGACGCGTTCCGGGAGTGGGAGGCCGCCAGCGAGCGCATCCGCACCGATCCGCAGCACGCCGCCCACCTGGTGACCGAGTTCGACCCCGACCTCGGCGCGGAGATCCCCGGGGTCCTCTCCCTGGTGGACGTCGTGGCCGATCAGATCCCCGGTGGCCTCGCCACCGCCACCGACGCAGACGTCAAGGCTGCCCTCGCCGCCGTCCTCGACCCATCGGCGCCCACCGCCGACATGCGCTTCACCCTGTCCGAGCTCGCCGAACAGCAGGATGGGGTGTGGACCTCCCCGGCGTTCATCACTCAGGTCACCTACGACGAGGCCAGCTTCGTCACCTACATCGACTCGGAGCTCTGGCTGCGTGAGGTGCAGGCCGACCTGCAGCAGGGTGCCGTGTACACCGACTCGATCGGTGTGGCCATCGACTTCGATCAGACCTTCGACGAGGCGATCCAGGCGTCGGCCCCGTTCATCTTCCTCGCCGTCGCCCTCATCGTCCTCCTCGTCGCTGTGGTGCACCGGTCCTACTGGTCGGCGGTGCTGGTCGCAGTGGGTCTCGGCCTCACCATGCTCGCCTACAACGGTGTCGCCGCGCTGGTCGGGCTCAAGATGGGATCGCTGCTTCTGGCGTTCGTCGTGCCCATCGCCATGATCAGCTTCGGCGTCGACTTCTTCATCCACGGTGCGGGGCGGGTGCGCGAGATGCAGGTCGAGCATGACCTGAGCCGGGAGCGGGCGTACCCGGCAGGAATGACCGCGGTGTTCCTCGCCATGCTCCTCGCCGCCACCACGTCCGTGGCCGCCTTCCTGTCCAACGCCAGCTCGGGCACCGAGGCCATCGTCGAGTTCGGCATCGGGGCCGCCATCGCCATCGCTCTCGCCTACCTGATCCTCGGGTTGTTGACCCCGCGCGGCCTGGTCGGCATCGAGCGGACGGTCGGCGCCAACCCGGTGAGGGGCCGTTTCAGCACCTGGATGCACCGTGTGGCGGTGATCCCGGTCGCCGTCGTCGGCGGCCTCGCCGTGGCACTGGCCGCGGTGATGCCCTCCATCGGCGCCGGTGCGGTCGCCGTGTTCCTGCTCACCCTCGTCGCGGTCCCGGTGGCGCTCACCCGCCGCCGCAACCGGCGTGCCCTGCGCAAGGAGCGACCCGTCAGCGAGGCGGTCAACGGGGTGGGCCACGGCCTGCGCCCGGCGGGGACCCTGGTGCGGGGCCTGGCGGCGCGGCGCTGGATCACCGTGCCCGTCGTCGTCGTGCTCGGCGCCCTCGGCCTGGTCGCGGCGCTGCGGGTGGAATCCGGCTTCGAGCTGCGGGACTTCCTGGCGAGCAACACCGGCGTGGTGCAGTCCATCGACCGGTACCGGGTCCACTTCCCGTCCAACGGGGAGGGGAGCAGCTTCGTCTACGTCGAGGGTGACCTCACCGACCCGGCAACGCTGGTCGCGCTCGACGATGCGGTGGCGCAGCTCGACGAGAGCGACGCCGGGCTGGGGAGGCTGCCTACCGGCGAGCTGATCGTCCGGCCCTACGCCACCGAGGCGGTGCGGATGACCGTCGCTTCCCAGCAAGCGGTCGCCGCCATCGCCGCCACCGGCGTCGATGTCACCGATGTCGACGGCGACGGCCTGCCCGACACCGCCGCCCAGGTGGTCGCGGTCTACGACTACATCGTCGCCAACGGCGTGTCCGCGGAGGATGGATCGCTCGCCTACGCACCCGACGAGGTTGGTGGCTTCCTGTCCCACGACGGAGGGGATCATCAGGCCACCGCTCTTGTTGTTCAGATCGGGTCCTTCACCGATGCCGCCGTGATCCGTCCGGCCTGGGAGGCCCTGGATGGTGCGGCCGCCTCGATCTCGGCCGCCGCGCCAGATCTCGACACGGTGGGGGTCAGCGGTGACGTGATCGCCAACTTCGAGTCGCTCGAGGCCTTCCGGGACTCGATGCTGGTGTCGCTGCCGCTCGCCGTTCTGCTGACGCTGCTCATCGCCGCGCTGCTGCTGCGCTCGGTGCGTTACGCGGTGGCCTCGGTGATCCCGATCGCCTTCGTGGTGGTCGGCCTGTACGCCTTCATGGCGCTGGCCGGGTTCACCATCAACCTGGTGACCGCAACCATCGCCGCCATCGCGGTCGGGGTGGGGATCGACTTCTCTACACACTTCACGGCACGATTCCGCGAAGAGCTCGCCAACGAGCCCACCCGTCTGGACGCTCTGCGCAAGGCGGGAGAGGGCACCGGCGGCGCCCTGGTGCTGTCGGCGCTCACCTCCGTGCTCGGCTTCACGGTGATGGCGATGGCGCCCACCCCGATCTTCTCCACCTTCGGGATCCTGACCGCGGTCATGATCGCTCTGGCGCTGGTCGCCGCCCTGGTGGTGCTACCGAGCCTGTTGCTGATGGTGACCCGCGAGCCGGATCGCTCCATCGAGCCGGCCGTGGTCGAGCGCGAGCTGGTCACGGTGGGCTGATCCGCCCGCCCACAAGGTGCGGGCCTTTCGGGGCCCGCACCCACCACCCCTAGGCTCATCGCGGTGACCATCGTCGCTGCCAACGAGATCGAGCTCGCCGTCACCGAAGCCGGTGACGGCGACCCGGTGGTCCTGGTCCACGGCTTCCCCGAGCTCGCCTACTCGTGGCGGCACCAGCTCCCGGCGCTCGCCGATGCCGGGTTGCGTGCCATCGCCTACGACCAGCGGGGCTACGGAGGCTCGTCGAAGCCGGAGGCGATCGAGGCGTACGCCCTCACCACCCTGGTCGCCGACCTCATCGGTCTCCTCGACGCCCTCGGCATCGAGCGGGCTGCTCTGGTGGGCCACGACTGGGGGAGCATCGTCGTGTGGACGGCGGCGCTCATGCACCCGGAGCGGGTGTCGTCGGTGGTCAGCCTGAACGTTCCCTACCGCGGCTGGTGCGCCGGGTTCCCCACCATCGAGCACATGACGAGCGACGAACGCTTTCGCGAGCGGTTCGGCTACGTGCTCTACTTCCAGGAGCCGGGGCGCGCCGAGAAGGGCTTTGCCCGCTCCCCGGCGGACTGGCTGCGCCGCACCTACCTGGGGATCACCGCCGACACCGAGTTCCTCGGCCCCGGCGAGTTCGCGGTGTTCGTCGACGCCTTCACCGCGGGTGGGATCGCGGGTCCCATCAACTACTACCGCAACATCGACGCCAACCACGAGGCCACCGCCCACCTCAGGAATGCGCCGGTGCCGCACCCCACGTTGATGGTCACCGTCGAGTTCGACCCGATCCTGCCCGCCAGCCTCGCCGAGGGCATGGAACGGTGGGTCCCCAACCTGCGCACCGTCCACATCCCCGGAAGCGGACACTGGACCCAGCAGGAGCAGCCCGAGGCGGTGAACCGGGCGCTGATCGACTTCCTGGGTTAGGTCTCGGAGGACAGGTCGTCCATCTCCAGCTGCATCTTGGCGATGGTCGGGTTGCGCACCGTCTCGCGGACCACCTCTTCGATGCCACTCCCCTTCGGTGTGATCTTCTCCTTGGGGAGCCAGATTGCGATGAGCGCCCCGAGCAGCGCCACCAGCCCGCCCACGATGATGGCGCCCTGGAAGCCGCGCAACGCTGCCTCGTCGTAGACCTCCTCCACGCGCTGCTGGACCTCGATCGGCGCCTGGGTCAGGGCGTCTTCGAACTCGGGGTCGGCCGAGCTCAACGCCGTCTTGAGCACGTCCTCGACCTGTGGTTTCAGCTCCTCGGGGATCGCGCTTTCCTCCACCTGGTTGCCGATCGAGGTGAAGGCGAGGGAGAGGATGACGGTGCCGACGACCGCGGTCCCCAGCGCCATGCCCAGGTTCTGGGCGGTGCCCTGCAGTCCGGACGCCTCGCTTGCTTCGTTGGGCTCGACGCCGCTGAGGATCAGGTTGGGAAGCTGCCCGGCGATGAGGCCGATGGCAACGCCGGCGATCAACAGACCCCACGCCAGGTCGGGGCCTTCGGTCGCCGTCTCCATCGACCGGGCGAGGATGAATCCGCCGACGAAGAGCAGGCCGAGGCCTCCCTGGATGATGTACTTCGGGTAGATGCGCGAGCCGAGGGTGGGGGTGGTCATCGAGGTGGCGAGGACCCCGATCGAAAGCGGCAGCAGGGTCACCCCGGTCTGGAAGGCGTCGAACCCGAGGAGCGACTGGGCGAAGAGCGGGATGAGAAAGAGGAGCCCGGCCTGGGCGAAGGTCTGGGTCGACAGCACCGGCAAGCCGGTGGCGAGGCTGCGATGCCGGAAGATCGACGGATGCACGAGCGTCGGGCGGCCGGCGGCCTCCTGGCGTCGGATCCACCACACGAACGCCCCGATGAAGCCCAGCCCGGCGCCCATCATGGCCAGCACCACCGGGTCGGACCAGCCCCGGCTCGACGTCTGCAGCACCCCGAGCACGAACAGCCCCAGCCCGAGCACGGACAGGACCACGCCCACGATGTCGAGCTTGGGCTTGATCGCAGCGGGTGGCGCGTCCTTGATCATCCCGGAGGAAGCGAGGACGACCACGACGATTACCGCCTCGAGGGCGAAGGCCACCCGCCAGCTGGCGTTGGTGGTGAGCCAGCCACCCACCAGCGGACCGAAGGCGGCACCCGCCGCGGCCACCCCCCACAGCACCCCGTAGGCCGAAGCGCGCCGGGATCCGGTGTAGTTGGCGCGGATCAGGGTGTTGATGGCGGGGACGATCAGCGCCGAGCCGAGGCCTTCCAGGAAGGACCAGCCCAGGATCAGCATGCCGACGTTCTGGGAGAGGGCGGTGATGCTGGTACCGATGCCGTAGATGACGAGCCCGATCCGGAAGGCGCGTTTCGAGCCCCAGATGTCACCGAGCTTGCCCCCGGTGAGCATGAACGAGGCCATGGTCAGCGTGTACAGGGTGATGGCGGTCTGGACGCCGCCGACGGTGGTGTTGAGGTCCTCGACGAGCGCCGAGATCGACACGTTCATCACCGTGGTGTCGATCACGTAGACGAACATGGCCGCGGACAGGACGGCGAGCACGGCGATGCTCGTCGCCGAAGTCTCTTCCAACGGCCGGTCGTTCACGACGGCGAAGATAGCGACCATCAGCGGACCCGGCCGGGCTGCCGGGTACGCTGGCCCCGTGGACGAAGAACGCATCGCCGTGTTCATCGACTACGAGAACCTCGCCATCGGCGCTCGCGAGGATCTCGGGGTCGAGTTCCAGTTCAAACCGGTGGCCGACGCCCTCGCCGAGCGAGGAAGGGTGGTCGTGCGCCGGGCGTATGCCGACTGGACCTTCTTCGAGAAGGACCGGCAGATGCTCACCC
>CAYQZO010000045.1:0-9783 GCA_964421925.1 uncultured Acidimicrobiaceae bacterium | reverse complement strand
AGTCGATGATGTTCCGGCAGGACGCTTCGTCGTAGTAGTTGATAACAACCGGGTTGAGGTGGTCGTACAGCCAGTCGGTGTCGTCGTCGGCGACGGCTTGGTTGAACTCGGTGACGAACTCCTCGATCACGGTGATCGTCTCGGGCGGAGCGACCGGGAGGCTTGTGGTCGTGGTGGTCCCCGCCCCGGTGGTGGTCGTGGTCTCCGGAGGCAGCGTCGTGGTCGTCGTCGTGGTGGTGGTCGCTTCCGTCGTCGTTGTCGTCTCCGCTTCGGAGGTGGTGGTCGTCTCGGGCTCGGTCGTCGTCGTTGTCTCCGGGACCGTGGTCGTTGTCGTCGTCTCGGGGACTGTGGTGGTCGTCGAGGTCGCCTCGGGCGGGAGCACCAGGATGGGCGGCGCCACCGCCTCGTCGTCGTCGAAGACGCCGAAGAGGAAGAGCAGCCCGATGACCGCCAGGGCGATGGCGGCGATGATGAGAGTGATGGCGAGCCAACGTGGCACAGGATTCCCCTATCTGGTCCGGTTACAGAGAGCGGGTGAGGGGAATCGAACCCCCGTATTCAGCTTGGGAAGCTGATGTTCTGCCATTGAACTACACCCGCGGGGCCGCCGAATGGTAGCGGCGAACGGTCAGAGCGACGCCAGGCCCCAGATGGACATGATGACGCCGACGGCGAGCAGCCACCAGGCGCGGCCGGCGCGGAACTCGCCTTCCGCGCCCTGTGGCTTCTTCCCCCGGCGAGCCTGGATGATGGCGAAGCCGTTGCCCGCGACCAGGGCGAGGCCGATGGCGAGCAGCATCAGCACGACGAGGCGGTCCAACCCGAGGATGTCCACGCCGCCACGGTAGTGAGCGGCCCAACCGCGTCGGCCCCGTTCGCATACACTTCGCGCCACGCGGAGAAAGGGCGGCATGCAGACCTACACGGCTGCAGGCGAACAGGAGGTCAAGCCGGGCGACAACGTGGTGTCTCTGCTCGCGGAGCGAGCTGCCAGCCATCCCGACAGCATCGCCCTCGCCTACCGACGCGGTGACGAGTTCGTGCCCATCACCGCCGCCGAGATGCTGTCCTCGGTGAAGGCGCTCGCCGCCGGCCTGCTCGCCCTCGGGCTGCAGAAGGGCGACCGGGTGTCGCTGTTCTCCCAGACCCGGTACGAGTTCACCCTGCTCGAGTATGCGGTGTGGGCGGCCGGCGCCGCCGCGGTCACCATCTACGAAACCTCCTCGGCTGATCAGGTCGAATGGATCGTGGGCAACTCCGGGTCGACGGTGCTCATCTGCGAAACGCCCGAGATGAAGGCCCTATACGACCAGGTGGCCGACCGGCTGCCCTCGTGCCGCCACGCGCTCGTGATCGACGAGGGGGCGCTCGCCCAACTCGCCGACAGCGGCACCGCTCTTCTCGCCGCCGAGGTGGACCAACGCATCGCCGAGATCAGCCACAACGACCTCGCCGCCCTCGTCTACACCTCCGGAACCACCGGCCGTCCCAAGGGATGCGCGCTCACCCACGGCAACGTGGCCTTCGTCCTCGCCCAGCTCGAGGTGCGGGTACCGGCCCTGTTCCGGCCCGGAGAGCGAACCCTCTTGTTCCTGACCCTGGCGCACATCGCCGGCCAGGTCATCCAGGTCGGGTGCGTCAGCTTGGGGATCGAGATCTACTTCGCGTCCGGTATCGACAAGCTGCGCGAAGAGCTCGCCATGGTCAAGCCCACGTGGATGTTCGCGGTGCCTCGCGTCTTCGAGAAGATCTACAACGGGGCCTCCCAGACGGCGCACGCCGACGGCAAGGGCGCCATCTTCGACCGGGCCGCTGACGTCGCCGTCGCTTACTCCCGGGGGCTCGA
Organism: uncultured Acidimicrobiaceae bacterium; assembly: GCA_964421925.1. Taxonomy (GTDB): domain Bacteria; phylum Actinomycetota; class Acidimicrobiia; order Spongiisociales; family UBA5794; genus JACZST01. The sequence goes on along the minus strand of CAYQZO010000045.1, from coordinate 7,937 downwards.
CTCTGGGAAGGTGGGCCTGGGCACCAGGGTGCAGCATGCGCTCTTCGACCGGCTGGTGTATTCCAAGCTGCGGGACATCTTCGGCGGCGAATTGCGCTTCGCCATCTCGGGTGCGGCCCCGCTCGGGGAGCGCCTCGGGCACTTCTTCCGCGGCATCGGGCTGACCCCGATGGAGGCCTACGGTCTCACCGAGACCACCGGTGTGTCCAACATCAACGGCACCGACGCCCAGCGGATGGGGTCGGTGGGCCGACCCATCGCCGGGGTGAGCATCGGCATCGCCGACGATGGCGAGATCATGATCAAGGGCGGCTGCATCATGACCGGGTACTGGATGAACGATGCCGCCACCAAGGAGGCCATCGATCCCGAAGGCTGGTTCCACTCCGGGGACGTCGGTCACTTCGACGAAGACGGCTACCTGTTCATCACCGGGCGCAAGAAGGAGCTCATCATCACCGCCGGCGGCAAGAACGTGGCGCCCGCGGTTCTGGAGGATCGGGTGCGGGGACACACCATCATCAGCCAGTGCCTGGTCATCGGTGAGGGGCAGCCCTTCATCGCCGCCCTCGTCACCATCGACGAGGAGACGCTCCCGGTATGGGCAGAAGAACACGAGAAGCCGGACTCGGCCTTGCAGCAGCTCATCGACGACCCCGAGCTGAAGGAGGCGGTGCAAGAAGCCATCGACGACGCCAATGGGGCGGTCTCCAAGGCCGAGTCGATTCGGACCTTCCGCATCCTTCCCGAGGACCTCAGCGTCGAGGGCGGTCAGCTGACGCCGAGCCTCAAGGTGAAGCGAGACGTTGTGCTCGCCGAGAACCAGACGCTCATCGACGAGATCTACGCGTCCTGAGCGTCCGCCACCTCGAGCGGCGCAAAGAGGTCGATGACCGTGTCGTCCGGGTCGAGCACCCGGGCGTAGCGCTGGCCCCAGAAGGCATCGAACGGCTCGTTGACGCTGCGATGGCCCGCCGCCACCACCTCGGCGTAGATGCGGTCGACCTCGGCGGGCTCGGCGCACAGGAAGGCGAGGGAGACCCGGCCCTGGCCGGTTGGCGGTGAGAACCCGGGGTCGAAGGAGGCGACCACCTCCTCGGTGTCGAGCATGAGCCGGGTCCCGCCGGGGAGCGCTGTCTCCAGATGGCCGCCCTCGCCGGCGAACTCGAGGCCGAGCAACGCGTAGAAGGCGACCGAGTGCTCCAGGTCGGATACCACGATCCCGATGGCGTCGAAAGTTGCGGCCATGACGTCGATTGTGTCACACCACCGTGACATGATGTGCGCATGCCCGACGTCGAGGGGGCGACCATCCTGCATGCCGACCTCGACGCGTTCTACGCGTCGGTCGCCCTCCTTCGCCGCCCGGAGCTCGTAGGAAAGCCGGTGGCGGTCGGCGGCGGGGTCGTGCTCTCCTGCACCTATGAGGCTCGGGCCATGGGGGTGGAGGGCGGCATGCCCCTCGGCCAGGCCCGGCAGCGGTGCCCGGGGCTCATCGTCATCTCCAACGAGTTCGGCGAGTACATCGAATACAGCGACCGGGTCTTCGAGGTCTTCCGCGAGTTCACGCCACTGGTCGAGCCGCTCTCCATCGACGAGGCCTTTCTCGACGTCTCCGGTTCGACCCACCTGTTCGGGCCACCGGGCGAGATCGGCGCCCGGATCAGGAAACGCGTCCGGGAACAGACCAGATTGCCCGTATCCGTGGGCGCGGCCCACACCAAATTCCTGGCCAAGATCGCCAGCCGGGTGGCGAAGCCCGACGGTCTCGTCGTCGTGGAACCGGGCACCGAACTCGACTTCCTGTCGCCGCTCCCGGTCGACTACCTGTGGGGCGTGGGCCCGGTAACGCTCGAGTCGCTCGCCACCATGGGGATTCGCACCATCGGCGACCTCGCCGGGTCGGCTGAAGCCCTTCTCACCGACCGGGTTGGCCCGGCGCGGGCCGCACACCTGCTTGCCCTCGCCACCAACCGCGATCCGAGGGGTGTCGAGACCAGCCGGCGTGCGGCATCGGTGGGGGCGCAGAGCGCCTTTGGCGGCAACCACCGCGACGTCGACGAGCTGCGGGCGGTGATCGCCCGTCTCTCCTCCCGGGTGGGCGCCCGGCTGCGAAACAAGAGCCGCAAGGGTCGGACGGTCACGGTGCGGGCACGGTTCACCGACATGGCATCGGTGACCAGGGCCAAGACCCTGCGCGGACCGACCGCCTCCAGCGCGGTGCTGTACCGGACCGGGTCGGGGCTCGTGGACAAGATCCTGGAGGATCACCCGAATCGGGGCCTCAACCTGCTCGGTATCACGGTGTCCAACCTGGAGCGGGGCTCGGCGCTTCAACTCGAGTTCGGACTCGGTGAGGACGGAGCGTCCCCGGGCAACCCGAGGGAGCTCGAGCTCCAGGCGCTCGACGAGGCGGTCGACGCCCTGCGGGAGAAGTTCGGGAGGAGGGCGGTCGGGCCCGGATCCGATCTGCTCGTCGACACCTCGGAGTGGGCTGAGGGCCTCTCCGACATCATGACGAGGCACGAAGGCGATTGACTCGTACTAGCTTTCTAGTAACCTAGCATCATGAGCGAGAAGCGGCAGTTCAACGTCTACCTGCCCGAGGACCTGGTCAAGCGGGTCAAACACGCCGCCATCGAGCACGAACAGCGACTGTCCGACTATGTGGCAGCCGCGCTGGAGGCCTATCTAGCGAAGGAGCGGAAGTGAAGCTGCAGCCCATCGTCTACACCACGAACACCGACGCCGCCGTGGAGTGGTACGGCAACGTCCTCGGCCAAAAGCCGGCATACCAGTCGGACATGTGGACCTCGTTCGACGTGGGCGATGCCATGCTCGCCATCCATCGCGTCGACGACCTCCCCGATCGCGGCCGCGTCGAGCTCTCCTTCGTGACCGCCGAGCCACTGGAGATGGTGGAGCTGCGCCTCGCCGACCACGGAATCGCGCCGGCTCGGGGCATCGCCGATGAGACGTTCGGCCGGTCGCTGCTCTTGGAGGATCCCGACGGCACGGCGGTGCAGGTCAACGAGCACAGCTGAGCCACCAGCTGCCAGCCACCAGGCGCCAGCTAGAGCCTGATGTCGAATCCGTTGAGTGATGCGTCTTCGTCGACTTCGACGGTCTCCACCGAGCGGACCGATGCACCGGGTGGGCCGGTCTGCAGGAAGGCGATGAACTCAGCGAGGGCGTCGGCGTCGGCCTGGGCCCACACCTCGACCGAGCCCTCGGGGCGGTTGCGCACCCAACCGGTGACCCCGAGCCGACCGGCCACCCGTCGGGTGGCGTAGCGGAACCCGACGCCCTGGACGGCTCCGACGACGATTGCCCGCACGCCCGGCATAGCGGGCCATGATGGCGCGTTGCTAATTCCCAGCAGCCGAAGGAGCGCCATGGCAACGATCGCGATCGTCGGCGACGGACCGGGCGGGCTGTCCGCCGCCCTGTTTCTGGCCAAGAACGGCCATCAGGCAACCGTGTACGGAACGGACGAGACCGCGATGCACTACGCCTTCCTGTACAACTACCTGGGGATCCCTGAGATCGATGGCTCCGAGTTCCAGCGAGTGGCGAGAGATCAGGTCACCTCGTTCGGCGCCGAGATCGTCGATGAACAGGTCATCGCGGTTGCCGCCGGCGATGCATTTGAGGTGACCACCGACTCGGGAACCGAGCGGTTCGACTACCTGATCCTCAGCGAGGGAAAGAACCCGGTGCTCGCCGAGACCCTCGGACTGGTCACCGACGCACACGGCGCCATCGAGGTCGATCGTGACCACCGGGCGTCGCTCCCCGGCGTATACGTCGTGGGGAGGTCGGCGCGTCCCGAGCGGAGCCAGGCCATCATCTCGGCTGGTGCCGGAGCCACCGCCGCCCTCGACATCCTCGCCGCAGAGGCCGGTAAGAACGTTACCGACTGGGATACGCCGCCCGAATAGGGATTGTGCCGCCCGTACGCCCCCTGCCATAGTGCTGGCTGTCACGCCCTGGGCGGGCGGGCATTGAAGGGAGGACACATGTCGTTTTGGGATCAGCTATGGGATGAGCTGCGATCCCTTGGTCAAACAATCGGTGAATGGATCGTCCTGCTCGCCATTGCGTTCGTCGTACTGCTGCTCGGCCGGTTCATCCTCAGGTGGATCCGCCGCATCATCGAGAACGTCCTGGGCGTCGACTTCCTGAAACCGGTGTGGGACCGCTCCGGAATCAGCGACGCGCTCGAGGACACCGGCCAGACTCCGGCGTCGATCACCGCCACGGTGATCTACGCCTACCTGTGGGTCGCCTTGTGGCTGGTGGTGTCCCGGATCCTGAAGCTGGAGACCATCGAACAGCTGCTCGAGGACCTGCTGCGCTGGATTCCGCTGCTGGTGCTCGCCGCCGGCGTGGTCATCATCGCCGCAGCCATCGCCAACTGGACCGCAGAGCTGGTGCGGCCGTTCGCCTACGACAACGGCGTGGGCTGGCTGACCTGGGTGGTGCGCATCTCCATCATCGTCTTCGGCGTCTTGTTCGCCCTGGACATGCTCAACATCGAGTTCGCCTCCGACATCGTTCGACTCGTGGTTGCCGGGTTGGCGGTGACGTTCGCCATCGCCTTCGGCGTCGGCGGTATCGATGCCGGCAAGCAGTGGTGGGCCTCGTATGGCACGCCAGAGGCCACACAGAAGAAACGCGGCGGCTAGCGCTCAGAGAATCTGGAGGATCGGGCCGGTGGTGAGCACCGGCCCGACCTCGCTGTCCAGCGCTTCCCACAGTGCAGCGTCGATCGTCGGGTAGGGCACGGCCGCGAGGCTAGGACGCCACCGAGTTGGTGGTGCGCCCGCAGTACGCTCGCCCGACAATGGCCGCCGAGTCCAAACGCCTGGTGTATCTGGCGCTGATCGCCAACTTCCTCATCGCGGTCACCAAGTTCGCCGCGGCGGCGGTCTCCCAGAGCGCCGCCATGCTGTCCGAGGGGGTGCATTCGCTCGCCGACACCGGGAACCAGCTGTTCCTGCTGCGCGGCCACAGCGTGGCGGAGCGGGACCCCGACGTGCGGCATCCCTACGGCCGGGGCCAGGAGCTGTACTTCTGGGGGTTCATGGTGGCGGTGTTCCTCTTCGTGGGCGGCTCCGTGATCTCGATCTACACGGGAGTGGAGAAGATCCGGCACCCGGAGGGCCACGCCGAGGGCGGCTACTGGCTCGCCATGGGTGTGCTTGCGATCGCCGCCCTGTTCGAGGCCTTCATCGCCTTCCGGCCGGCCCTCAAGCAGTTCAACACCGCTCGGGCGGGGCGGGCCGTCATCCCGACCATCCGCGAGTCCAAGGATCCATCGCTCGTCGTCGTCCTCTTCGAGGACTCCGCAGCTCTGGTCGGCGTCTTCATCGCCGCCGTCGGCCTCACCCTCTCCGAGGTGACCGGGGCGTCGCTGTGGGACGGGCTGGCTTCTGTTCTCATCGGGGTGCTCCTTGCCGGGGTCGCCTGGTTCATCGCGGTCGAGATGAAGGCCCTCCTCATCGGCGAGTCGGCGACTCGCGAGGACCGGTCGCGGATCAGGGCCGCCACCTTGAGCGTGCCGGAGGTCGAGCGCATCGAGCGTCTCCTCAGCATGCAGCTCGCTCCGGCCGAGATCCTGGTGAACATGGACGTCGTGTTCGACGACGGACTGAGCACCGAGGCGCTCGAAGCGGCGATCGCCCGGATCGAGGCCGCCATCACCGCCGACGTTCCCACCGCAACCCGCGTGTTCATCGAACCGGTGGACGGGTGACCGGGTCGGCGAGCGCCCCCGGCTCCTCGGGCAACCTCGGCCCCGGGTTCGACGTGCTTGGTCTCGCCCTCGATCTCCGCTGCCACGTCACGGCCACGCCCTCCGAGGCGATGAGCGTCGACGATGGAGACGGGCCGAGGGACCTCGCCGAGGACCACATCGTCGCCCGTGCCGCCCTGGCCGGAGCCGGCCGGCCCATGGCTCTCGTCGTGGACAACGCCGTCCCGAGAACGCGCGGCCTTGGTTCCTCGGCGGCGGTGATGGTGGCGGCATATGCCGCCTCGGCTCGCGCCGTCGGCGCGGAACCGGAGCGGGGCCCGGCCTACGACGCGGTCGCCGCCATCGAGGGGCACGGCGACAACGTCGGAGCGGCGGTGTATGGGGGGTTGGTGGCGGTCACCGCCGACGGCGCCCTCCTGCCGCTTCCCATCAACTCCGGCCTCGTCCCGATCGTCGGTGTGCCCGACCACCAGCTCTCGACCGGTGCCGCCAGGGACGCGCTTCCCAGCGACGTTCCGCTCGAAGCCGCGGCGCGGACCGCATCGCGGGTCGTGGCGCTCGTCGAGGGCTTGCGCACCGCCGACCCGGAGGTGCTTGCTGCGGCCGGCGGCGACGAGCTCCACGAGCAGGGACGAGGACCGCTGTCACCGGTCACCGGCGCCATGATCTCGGCGGCGCGAGATGCCGGCGCACTCCATGCCGCCTGGTCGGGTGCGGGCCCGACGGCCATCGCCTTCGCCACCGTCGACACCACCGATGCGGTTGCTGCAGCCCTCGGGCAAGCGCTCGACGGGACGGGACGGGTGCTGGTGCTCGCCGTGGACTACGACGGGTTGCTCTGAGGCGCCCAGCCCTGGGCGGCACGCTGGCGCACCGCGGCGTCGATCTCGTCTCGCGTCGCCCGGTAGTCATCGATCATCATCCCGTAAGGATCGGCGATCGACTTCCCGTCCGGTCGAAGCAGGTGGATGTCTCCGCCGCGATGCGGCCACCGATCGAGCATGGCGAGCCGGTGTTCGAAGGAGAGGGCGAAGATCACGTCCGCATCCTCGCCTGTGTCCCACACCGAACGGGATCGGTGCCCGCTGACGTCGATGCCGATCTCTGCCATGGCGGCGACCGTTCCCGAAGAGGGCCGCGCCCGACCGTGAGTACCGATGCCGGCCGATGAGAACGTGATCGACTCGTCGTCGGTCGCTCGCGCGGCGAGGCGCTCGGCCATCGGCGACCGGCAGATGTTGCCGGTGCACACGAAGAGGACGTTCAACCGGCGTACTCGGTCGCGTGCTTGACCAGGGCGTCGAACAGCTGCTGGGAGGGCTCGTCGAAGTTGTCGCCGAGGAACTCGGGGTGCCACTGGACACCGAGCAGCTCCCAGTCCTGATCCTCGTGCTCGATTCCTTCGATGATCCCATCACCGGCCCAGGCCACCGGGCGAAACCCCTCGGCAAGCACGTCGATGGCCTGGTGGTGGATCGAGTTCACCATGAGGTCGGTGGCACCGGTGGCCTTGGCGATCTTGGAGTCGGCGGCGACGGTCACCACCTGGTGGCCGTCGTAGACGGCGTGGCCGATGACGGTGTGGTCTTTGGATCCGATGGCCGACTCGATGTCCTGCATCAGGGTCCCGCCGAAGGCGACGTTCACCACCTGGACGCCGCGGCAGATCGCAAGCACCGGCATCTTGCGCTCGTAGGCGGCATCGACGAGGGCGAGCTCGAACTCGTCCCGGTCGAAGTTGGTCCGCCACGTCCTCCCGTGCCGCTCCTGGCCGTACCGGTGGGGCTCCACGTCCCCACCCCCGGAGAGGATGAGGCCGTCGATCCGGTCGAGCAGGGCGGGGATCTCGTGGCGGGCGACGGGAACGAGCGAGATCGGGATCCCCCCGGCGCGTAGCACCGAATCCGTGTAGGTGTGGCCGATGGTGTGAGACTCGAGATCACCGCTGGCGCCGGTGATGGCGCGTGGTTGCGACGTGACGCCGATGACGGGTTTCATAGGGCGATGATACCGGCGCACCCGAACCAGCCGGCTGTCGTCTGTTTGCGTAACTCCGTATCCTTCGCCATCCTTACGCCTCGACCCGGCGACGCCGGGTCGGCTCCAGTTCGAAGAGAGGTCCTATCTGCATGGGTTCGGTCATCAAGAAGCGACGCAAGAAGATGAGCAAGCACAAGTA
>CAYQZO010000044.1:0-10076 GCA_964421925.1 uncultured Acidimicrobiaceae bacterium | reverse complement strand
GTGGATGTCCATGGTGTCCCGCCATACCGGATCGTCGGACCGGAAGCGAAGGATGCCACCGACGTGGACGTTGAGATACACCGTGCCGTCGACATCACGGGCGAGCGAGCGCACGTCGGGCGGTCCGCCCCACGGGGTGTACCAGTCGGACCGGCCCGGAGCCTCGTCGAAGGCAGCGTCGGGCGTCACGGACCCGTCGGCGTCGAGCTGGAACAGCCGGGCGGCGTCGGCGCCGAGCAGCGCTCCTTCGTCGCCGGCGAGCACACAGTTGAGCCTGGCGTCGGAGACCGATGCAAGCTGCTTCTCGGAGGGCAGGCTCCATACCGTCGAGCCGTCGCTGAGCACGAGCCAGCCCTCGGCGTCTGCTGCAACATCGTGGATGCGATGGCCGGCGAGCAGGCGCAGGCCGTCGGTCACGAGCCCGTCCGCGGTTCCGACCAGCATCGTCATGCCCTCAGCCTACGGGCTCGGTGGCGTGCCGTTCCCCAACGAAGAGGAAGAGCACGACGGCGGCGGCAACGTCTGCGCCCACCGCGATGAGCGCAGGCCCGGGAAGACCCGTGGCGGCGAACACCACCGGGCCAACCGCAGCCCCGATGCCGCGGCCGATCGACATGGCCACCACCATCCAGGAGAGGAAGCGTGCCCGGCTCGCCGGCTGCAGCTCGGTAGCGAGCGGGATGGAGGACACGATGGTGAACTCGAACCCGAACAGCGCCACCGCCAGCAAGGCGAGGCCGATTCCCAGCTGGTCGCGAGCAAGACCCAGCAGGAGGAAGCCGACCACCGAGATGGCGAGGCCGATCAGCACGGAGCGGCGCTTCCCGATCCGGTCGGCAAAGGCGACCACCGCCCCTTCGCCGGCGAGTTCGGCGAGGCCGATGATCACCGCCGAGCCGCCGAGGGCGGCAAGGGTCAGCCCGAACGAGTCTTCGAGCCATGCCCCGAAGACGACGAACACCATTTCGGCGGCGAGGGTGAACAGCGCCGCCACCACGAGGAAGGCTCGCGCCGCCTGCTCGAAGCGTCCTCGCGCTGTCACATGGGCGGCGTGGTGGTGATCGGGATCGATGAAGCGCGCAACGAGCAACAGGGCGACCGCAGTGAGGCCTGCGAACAGCCAGAACGGGCTCGCCCAGTCGCCGCGGGCGATCAACCAGCCGGTGATCGGGGCGCCCACGAGCAGGGCGAGGGCCCAGGTGAGCTCGAAGATGGCGAGCACCCTGGCCCGACGCTCGTAGGGGACCCGGTCGGCGATGTAGGCCTGGGAGGAGATGTCGAAGATCGGTTTCGCCAGCCCGATGAGCACGAACCCGACCAGCGCCCCGAGGTAGACGCCGGTGAGGGCGGTCACCAGGCAGCCGGCGATGAACAGCAGCATCCCGGTGACCAGCAGCCGGCGCCTCGCCTCACCCCTCCCCGCCACCTTCTGGATCGCCGGCGTGGCCAGCCCGGCTGCCCAGCGGGCGCTCACCAGGTAGCCCGCCTGCTCCAGCGGGACGCCGAGGCCGCGGGCGATGGCGGGGAGGAACGGGTACACGAAGCGGAAGGCGGTGTTCATCACCAGCCGCTCCGACGTCAAATACCCGAGCGAGGACCGCACCGATCGGGACATCGGCCGAGGTTAGGTGCCGCGGCACTGCGAACCAGTGCCGCGGCACTGGCATTGGGAGCCCTGGGTTGGCAGTGCCACCTGCCACAATCGCCCGGTGCAGGGACCGACTCGGATCTTCTACGCGGGGCGCACCGGCGCCCCGCTTGCCCTTGTGGCCGCCACGACCGCGGTGGCGCTCATGTATGCGGCCACGCCCTTCCTCATCCAGCCCATCGCCGAGCGCTATGGCGTCTCCGAAGGCGCGGTCGGCACCATCTCGCTCGTTCAGGTCGGTGCGTTCGCCCTCACCAATGCCCTGCTCCCCCGGTTGCTGGCACCAACCGGTCACATCCTCCGCTGGGCTGCGCTGGCGCTCGTCGTCCTGAATCTCGCCAGCATGGCGCCCTCCGATTACGCGGTTCTGCTCGTGCTGCGCGCCCTCGCCGGCTTCGCCGCCGGAGCCTTGACGTGGATCTCCTGGACCGACGCCATGCAGCAACGACGCTCGATGGCCGCGGTCGCCGCCACCGGTCCCACGACGGTGCTCATCGGGTCACCCCTCCTGGCGGTGGCATCCGGACGCGGCGACCGCGCCGTCTACCTGCTCATGGCACTTGTTGCCATTCCCGCCGTGCTCCTCTTCGCCCACGTCACCGGCGAGCGCCGCTCCCGGGACAACATCAGCGGGTCTCGCTCCAACCGGGTGCTCCTCCTGTCCTTGTGGCTGTTGACCTTCTGCGGGTCGGCCCTGTTCATCAACGAGACGCTGGTCGCTCGAGACTTCCATGGTCTGTCGGCGACGACCGCCTCGATCGCTTTCAGCCTCAATGCCGCGGGGGGCCTGATCGGTGCCCGATTGTCCACCCGGCACCGCCACCCGGGGTGGTGGCTGCTCAGCATCGGACCGGCGGCGCTCATCACCGTCATCGGCTCACCGCCGCTGTTCTTCGCCGGCATGTTCTACTGGGGATTCGCCTTCTGGATGGGCGTCCCCGGGGTCATGGCAATGCTGTCCCAACGGTCCCTCCATCCGAGCGAGCGGGCCGGGGACGCCCAGGCCCTCATGGCGGTAGGCCGGTCCCTGGGGCCCGCCATGGGAGGCGCCTTCGTTGACGCCGGGTCGCTCGGAGCGCTCGCCTGGGTGTCGGCAGTCGGGCTCAGCGTGTCGGGCGCGACGGTCATCGGGGTCCAGGAGGGTCGCGACCGGCTTCCTCCGTCCGACCCGCGCACGATCGCCTATCCGGATACCGGCTAGCTCAGACCCTGTTCGCCTGCGCGGCTCGCTTCCGTCGTGACCGCCGTACCGCCAGCACGCCCTCAATGAGGCCGAGGCCGGCCCCCACCAGACCGGCCCCGGTGACTGCTACGACCATGAAGTCCTCGATGTTCTCCGCCCCGGCTGCGGCCCCGGATGAGATTCCAACCGCCACGGCGTAGGCGACGGCGGCGAGCACGGCCAGCAGGACGCCGGCGGTGGCTCCGGTGACGGTTCCGACCACGATGCGGGAAGGACCGCGGCCCGACCCACCGCTCACCGCCTTGGCGGTGATCCGGTCGGCGAGCCAGATACCGAAAAGGGGGGCCATCACCGACCGGCCGGTGACCAACAGGGCAAGCAGCGTGGCCTCACCAAGCGACGCCATCGCCGCCAGCGAGGCGAGCGCGGTGCCGAGACCGATCCGTACCGGGTAGGCCAGCGGGGTGGGCGGGCGGATGGCGATGGATACGGGGATGATGATCGAGAACGCCCATAGCCCGGACACGCCGAGCAAGGCGGCGCCGATGGCAGCGGCCAGGTAAGCGGTAACCGCAGGCCGGGACCGTCCCGACCACCGGGCTGCGATATACGAGGCGCCGCCGAGCATGAGGAGGGCGGCGGCGACATAGACACCCTGGGTGAAGTCGCTGTTCTCCGGCTGCACGGCGAGGACGACGAACTGGAGCAGGAAGGCGACCGCCACGAAGGGCATGAACTGTTGCCACACCGGGCGCACCTCGGCCGATGCGGTTTCCCTGGCCATGTCGTGTTGTCGTCATTCGTGGCGCCGCGCTGTAGCCCCCGCCCCCCTTGGCACCGGCGGCCCCTAGCCTCAAGGTTCTCCGGCCAAACTCCGAATCCCTTTCATCGTGTCCGATTCCTACGACGCAGCCGTGCTCGCCGCCGCCGAAGGCGCCCCCTGGGCCTGGGAGGAGCTCTACCAGTGGCTCTCTCCCCGCCTTCTCGGGTATTTGCGTGCCCGTGGCTCGCGGGACCCCGAGGCTGCCCTGGGCGAGGTGTGGCTGCAACTGGCCCGCAACATGGCGAGCTTCGAGGGGGACGCCCGCGGCTTCCGGGCCTGGGCGTTCACCGTCGCCCATCACCGCGTCATCGACGAGGCGCGTCGCCGCAAGCGCACACCCGACCTCGTGCCCCTCGACGACGCAGGGGCCGCCGCCGAGCGACGCCTGGGACCGGTCGGTGAGGAGGCCGCCGTCGCCCTGCTCGACCTCGACGAACTGGTTGCGGTGATCGACTACCTGCCCGATCTGCAGAAGTCGACGCTGCTGTTGCGGGTCATCGGGGACCTATCGGTGGCACAGACCGCCGCGGCCCTCTCGGTGAGCGAGAGCGCCGTCAAGACCGCTCAGCACCGCGCCCTTGCCAGCCTGCGCGATCGGCTCGCGACCAAACCGGGGCCGCCGTCGGTTACAGACACGACATGAACGACGACCGGCACCTGAGCGACCACGACACCGAGCGGCTGCTGAGCGGCCATGGTGTCGACCCTGCATGGGGAGGCGTTGCACAGTACCTAGCGGCAATTCGGCGGTCCGCAGACACACCGGTCGGTTCGACAGCGGCAGCCGAGCACGTGGCCATGGCGGTGGCCGCGGCTCGGGTGCCGCTGGGCCAGTCCGCCGCAGTGAGGAGCCCCCAGATGTTGACCAACCTGTATCACAGCTTCGCCGCCCGGGTCGCGGCACTCGCCGCTGCCCTCGTGCTGGCGACGACCGGAATCGCCGCGGCGGGCGTGCTCCCCGACGGGATCCAGGAGCCGTTGGCCGACATGTACGGGGTTGTCGGATTCAACTTCCACCCTGACGGTGACGACGGAGCCGGCACGGGGATCGATGACGAGCAGGGCGAGGATGCCGATGACGGCGACATCGTCATTCTCGAGGACAACGAATCCGCCGACGACGACTCTGGGGACGACGAGTCCATCGACGACGACGCCGTCGACGACCAGTTGACCGCCGACGACGAGTCCGAGGACGACGACGAGTCGGCCGACGACGACGATCAGGCGACCAACGACGATGACGACGAATCGGCAGATGACGACGACGAGTCTGCGGATGACGACGATCAGGCGGCCAACGACAAGGACGACGGGTCCGAGGACGACGACGACTCCGACGACGAGTCCGAGGACGACTAGCCCTACCAGGCGCCTCCACCGCCGCCGCCACCACCCCCGCCGCCGCCGCCGCTGAAGCCGCCGCCGCCGCCACTCGACCCGGGAGCGGCGAAGGCGCCGGTGAGCGACGAGGAGATCCCCTCGATGGCGTTGGAGGAGTGACCGCCGAAGTCGCTGGAGTTGCCGTACCAGTAGATGCTCGAGCTCTGCGCCAGGGCTTCGGGGGCAGCGAACCGGGCTGCGGCGAGCACGTCGTCGGCGACGCCGAGGGCGATCCCGTAGACGAGGAACTCCTCCCACAGGGCCAGCGAGATCGGCGGCGCCTCCTCGAGGTTGCTGAAGTCACGCAGGTAGCGGCGGAACGCTTTCCAGCGCTCGGCTTGCAGCGCTCCCTCCGGGGTGAGCCGCACCCAGGCGGTGCGGAGGCGGGTGGCGCCCATGGTGATGAGCCCGCCGAGCACGGCGGTTCCGATGATCCCCGCCCGCAGCAGCTCCTGGTTGGCCGGGATGCCGGTTCGCCCCAGCCAGGGGGCTACCACGAACCAGCCGATCAGCAGCACGACCGCCAGGCCGGCGAGCACGTACCACGGGAAGCGCTGCCCGCTCTCGTCGAGCAGGCCGCGGCGGAGCATGGCGTCGTGGGCGGCGTCCTGGAGGGCGACGTAGGAGTCGTGGTTGGCCTGGGCGTCTTCCCGGATCTTGGTGCGGAACTCGCTGAGGGGGAGCGGCCCCTCGTCGAGGACGCGTTGCAGGATGGTGCGCACCCGGGCCTCCGGGGCTGTGAGCCCGGTCTCCAGATCGCCGAGGCCGATCTCGAGGTCGGAGATGGTCTCGGTGCGCAGCCCGAGCCAGGTCTTCTTCTCCACCGAGACCGGCTTTGCGGTCAGCAGGTCCCGGCGGATCAGATCGAACAGGATGGCGGTGAAGGCCGCCTCGTCCGCCCGGCCCTGATTGAGCACCGCATTGACCATGGCCGGCTCCAGGTCGGTGGGAGGCTGCTGTTCGTAGTCCCGGTCGTAGGAGGCCGGGCGCCGCTCCCGGCCGTAGCGGAGGTAGCCGAGGCCGAGGGCGATCGGTACCAGCGCAAGGACGATGAGCAGGCCGACCGTGGAGGCCCGGCTGAGGCCACTCACCCGCTCGTTTCGTTCTCGCTCGGCCGCTTCCTGGTCGAGGATCTCCTGGAGACCGTCGCCGCTCACCACCCGGCCGCCTTCGGTGCCGGCCAGCACCGAGCGGGGCACGACCACACGCAGCTCGACGAAGGTCCGGGAAGGAACGTTGACCGCGGTCAACGTGGGAGACACCCCGTCGGCGCCGAGGGCGGTGGATCCGTCGACGGTGAGGGGGTGGCCGAACACGAGGACGTCGCCCGGCTGCGCGGTGCCGGGGTAGGTGAGGGAGGCATCGACCCGGGCCACGCCCTGGTCCCACTGGTCGCCCCACACCTTCCAGTTGACGTCGACGACGTCGTCGTAGATCACCGCCGCCCCGTTGACGCGGTAGCGGAGCGTGAAGGTGCGATCCTCGTCGAAGGCCCGGTAGTGCCACACAACCCGGATCACGCTGCCCCGGTCCTCCACCCCGTACACCCCGGGGTCGTCGCTGGAGCCGAGGGTGGTGTTGCCACCCGGCTGGTAGGGCACGCCGTCCTCGAGGACGAGGACGTCGGTGATGGCCTCGCCGCCCCGCACCGGGATGTCGCGGTACGCCCCCTCGAAGCTTCCGTCGTAGGAGAAGGTGATGTTCTCGGTGACGAGAAGCGAACCGTCGTCGGCGAGCTCGATGGTGACGTCGGCGCCGGGCAAGGTGAAGTCCTTGGCCAGCGCCGGGAGCGCCGGCAACAGCACCGACGCCGCCACTAGAGCGGCGACGACGAAGCGTCTGGTCGTCAGAACTGGGCCCTCGGGACGGTGCGCTCCTCGCCCTCGATCTCGAAGTAGTCCCGGGTGTCGAAGCCGAACACCGACGCCACCAGGTTGGTGGGCACGGTCTGCACCGAGTTGTTGTAGGACAGCGTGGTGTCGTTGTAGATCTGGCGGGCGACCGCGATCTTGTCCTCGGTGTCGGACAGCTCGGACTGCAGGCTCTGGAAGTTCTCGCTCGCGCGCAGCTCCGGGTAGTTCTCGGCAAGGGCGAAGAGGCGGCGCAGCGCCCCGGTGAGCATGTTCTCCGCCTGGCCCTGCTCCTCGACGCTACTGGCGTCGACGGCGGCGGTACGGGCCGCCGTCACCTGGTTGAAGGTGTCCTGCTCATGGGCGGCGTAGCCCTTGACGGTCTCGATCAGGTTGGGGATGAGGTCATAGCGGCGTTTGAGCTGAACGTCGACCTGCGACCAGGCGTTGTCCACCTTGTTCCGGCTCCGGACGAGCCCGTTGTACAGGAAGATGACCGCGCCGACCAGCACGACGATGGCAACGATGATGACGATGGTGGGTCCCATGGGCGGTCATGCTAGGGACTCGGGACGGAGGATGCCGGGTGATCATTTCTCGATGACCCGTTGGCGCTAGCTTCGCAGTCGAGCGCCCCGCGACAGCGCTCCACCCGGCCCCAACTCCATCGCCGGGAACCCTTGCCGCTACTCGGCAAACGAGCACTCACAGCATCTGCGCGACCACGCTCCGCAGTATTCGAGCCGGTGGTACGCCACCCCTTGGCTGCGTTTTCGCGTTGTGAAATCCACCACGACCTGGGTCGGATGACCTATATTCCCTTGTGGGGAATGGAAATGCGCCGGGCTGGGGCGCAACGAGGCATGAAGGTAGGGTAGGCATGCATCGACGGGGGAAACGGGCCAGGTCGATTCACGACGAGCGGGGCGCCGCCTATGCCGAGTACGTCCCGCTGCTCGCCGTCATCGCCCTCGTGGTCATGTTCGGGATCACCCTGATCGTTCCCTGGATCCAGAGCCACATCTCGGAACCGGCAGTGGTCCTCGACGACGGCAGCTGCCCTCCCTCCTACACCCTCATGAGTCCGACTTACAACGCCGACGCTTGGGCCGAGTACACCGCGCGGCCTGGTGGTACGCCTCGTGACCTCAACGGCGACGAATTCCTGTGCTTCCAGGTGGTACCGGGCGGCAACGGTGAGGGCAACACCGGCAAGCAGTACAACATCAAGGACAACAGCCGCCCGCCCGGAACCTAGGCAGAGCCGGGACCGCCATTCGGAACCCCTCAGCGTCGGGCCTTCGGCCCTCCGCGTCTCCCCCGCTGTCGCGGGGGAGACCACG
Organism: uncultured Acidimicrobiaceae bacterium; assembly: GCA_964421925.1. Lineage (GTDB taxonomy): Bacteria > Actinomycetota > Acidimicrobiia > Spongiisociales > UBA5794 > JACZST01. Next base: position 1,846 of record CAYQZO010000044.1, on the reverse strand, counting down.
AAGAGCCCCCCTGCCTCCGGCGTCAGCCGGCCAGTTGGGCGGCGATCTCCACCAGGTGGACGAACTCGGTGACGTCGTCGTGGACGAAGCCGTCGAGCAGGCTGTGCGCCTCGTCTTCGAGGTCGGGCCAGTCGAGGTGTTGCGCCCAGTAGGACTCACGGAGCATCTCGGCATAGGCGGCCACGGTGGCGGCCAGATGGAACGCATCCGACGCCTCCCCGTAGCTCCCCGCCAGCGCCGAGGCCCGGATGGAGCGGGAGAGCTCGTGCACGTCGCGGCTGTCGGGGTCTCGCCACCGCAGCGACACGGTGGCAAGCTCCGCATCCGATTCGACACCGTCTGCGAGCCGGATCTCGTACAGCGCGGTCACCGAGTGCCCGGCACCGATCTCACCCGCATCCACCGAGTCGTCGCGGAACTCGTCGTCCTCGATGGCCCGGTTCTCGAACCCGACCAGTCGCCACCGCTCCACGGCGTCCTCGTTGAAGGCCACCTGCACCTTGGTGTCCAGGGCCACCGTCTGCAGGGTCCCGGTGAGGTCGTGGACGAACAGCCGCTCGGCTTCCTTCAGGTCATCCACATAGGCATAGAAGCCGTCGCCGCCGTCGGCGAGCTGCTCCATGAGCACGTCGTTGTAGTTGCCCATTCCGAAGCCGACGGTCACCAACTGGATCCCGTCTCCGGCCGCCTCCTCGATCTCTGCCAGGATCGAATCGGCGCCGGTGTTGCCCACGTTGGCCACGCCGTCCGAGCACAGGATCACCCGGTTGATGGCGCCGGGGGTGAAGGCCTCCCTGGCCAACCGGTACCCGATGACCAACCCTTCTTCAGCGTTCGTCGACCCGCCGGGACGGAGCCGCTCGATGGCGCGAAGGATGTCGCGCTCCTCCTCGACCGCGGTCGGGTCCAACAGGACCTCACCCCGCGACCCGTAGATCACGATCCCGACCTGGTCCGAGGGCCGCAGCTCATTGACCAGCAGGGCCAGTGACTCCTTCACCGTCTCCAGCCGGTCCTCCCGGTCCATCGAACCCGACACGTCGATCACGAAGGTCAGGTTCGCCGGCTTGCGGTCCTCATCGGCGATCTCCAGCGACTGGATCCCGATCTGGAGGAGCTGATACCGGTCGTTCTCGGCAAACGGCGTCGGACCGCCCTCCAGATGAATGGCGAACGCCTCCTCGTCGGGAGCCTCGTACCCGTAGTCGAAGAAGTTCACATACTCCTCGACCCGGACGCTGTCCTTGTCCGGCACGTAGCCGTCGGTGAGCCAGCGGCGCCCGACGGTGTACGAGCCGGTGTCGACATCAACCGCAAACGTGGACAGCGCGTCGTCCTCGGTGTCCACCCGCGGATTGACGCCATAGTTGTCGAAGAAGGTCAGGTCATAAGGCTCGTCGTTGACGGTGTCCGTGCCGCCGATGGCATTGAACCCCTCGTCGGGACCGGCGTAGTACTTCGCTCCGGTGAGGTGCTGACCGGCTGCCGTGGTGGTCGGCCGTCGCGTCAGCGCCTCGGGAGCGGTCGTCGCTTGAAATCCTTCTTCGCTCCCCGAACAGGCCGCAAGGACAACGGCCAAGGCCACGATGGCGGCTGCACGCCGCCCGGTCATCGATCTCATCGTGCCTCCCCAAGATCGAAAGAGAGGACCCCGGAGGGTCCTCACGGGGTGGGACGATCGGAAGACGGGATCGGGTTCCCGGGCAGCCAGGCGTCAGCCGTCGGCAAGAGCCACCAGGAGCCGGTCCAGGAACTTCGTTTGCCTCTCGGTCAACAACGGCCGCGCTTCTGAGACGGAGAACCACCCCGCTCGATCGATCTCGGGGAATTCCTGCATCTGGCCGGA
>CAYQZO010000043.1:0-10198 GCA_964421925.1 uncultured Acidimicrobiaceae bacterium | reverse complement strand
GTCTTCGCCTTGGTGAGCCGTTACCTCACCAACGAGCTGATAGGCCGCGAGGCCATCCCGAAGCGGCTGACCATTTTCTCAACAGACCATGCGGTCCGATGAGGGTATCCGGTATTAATCCGGGTTTCCCCGGGCTATCCCGGTCTTCGGGGCAGGTTCCTCACGTGTTACGCACCCGTTCGCCGGTTTCCCCATCCGGACCTTACGGAACGAATGGTTCTCCCTCGACTTGCATGCATTAAGCGCACCGCCAACGTTCGTCCTGAGCCAGGATCAAACTCTCCATCGAAATGATGGGAGATGGATTCCTGATCTTGCTGAGATCTGGAGTCGATCTCTCAAAGGGTGGCCATGCCCGGGACGGGGTCCCGTGCCGGCGAGCCGGCAGGCATGACCGCATATCTGTACACGCTGGTCGGATCGACCAGCGCCCATTGGCTTTTGACACGCTGTTCAGTTGTCAAGGAGCCCGGATCCCCCACTCGCGGCGCGCAAAGCGCGCCCAAGTGGGCGGCCTCATAGGTTAGCACCGCTCGAAGCAGCGGTGCCCAGCCGCCGGCCTCGTGACCGGCGGAAACCGAATTCAACCACGAATCGGTGCGTACCGCCACTTCCTTCAACGCCGCGCTGAGCCCGGCGATTCCCGCGCCGCGCCGCAGCCCGTTGTGCGGCGTCGTGCGAACGCTGCGATACTTGATGGGAACGGGAGGAGCCGCGTGGACGAACAGCCAATCGGAACCGTGAGTCACTTCTGGGGCAACCTGCACGTCGCCGGCGTCGAGCTGGCCGGCGATGTGGCGAGAGGCGACACCGTCCACTTCCTGGGAAACACCACCGACTTCGTGCAGATGATCGAGTCGATGCAGATCGGACACGAGGCGGTCGAATCCGCCGGCACAGGCGACTCGGTGGGCATCAAGGTGGACGAGCGGGTTCGGGTCAACGATCAGGTCTTCCTCGTCACCGCCGACTGACTCGACGGGCACGACGTCCCGGATCAGCGGTCGGGCCTAGAGCTCCAGCGGGTACACCATGGTGACGCCCTCGATGCCGCGCAGCTGGATCTGCTGCGCATCGCCGAAGGTGAACTCTGGCGCCTGCTCAACAAGCCCATGCACCACGTCCGAGACCAGCACCTCTCCTCCCTTGGCCGCAGCGGCGATCCGAGCCGCCTTGTTCACGGTCTGCCCGAAGTAGTCGCCGGCGGCGTAGAGAGCGTCGCCGGCGTGGACGCCGATCCGCACCTTGAGGTCACGGGGAAGGTCGATGCCGGTCACCGATTCCTGGATGTCCACGGCGGCCCATGTGGCGTGATGCGCCGACTCGAAGGCGAGCATGGCCCCGTCGCCGGTCGTCTTGACCACGACACCGCTGCGGGACTGTGCGATGCGGTCCACATCCCCGAAGTGCCGTTGCAGGATCTCGGTCCACACCGCATCCCCGAGCTCGGCGGTGAGCGGGGTCGACTCCTCGATGTCGGTGAAGAGCAAGGTAACCGTCCCCTCCCGGAAGACCTTGCGCAACAACCGCTCGGCGTCCTCATCCAGCGCCTCGATCAACTGGGCGAGGCTCGAGGTGAGTTCCACACCGACCGTCTTCTCGGACGCCTCGGGCACCGAAGCGTGCCATTGCACCACGCGCCACACCCCGCCCTCCAGGTGAAACACCGCGGTGAAGCGGAAACGAGGCGCCAGCTCGTCGTCGATGTGGGTTGTCGTATCCGCGGCCGCCCAACCGACGGTGCCCTCCTCGTAGGCGTCGAGCGTGTGGATGACGATCTTGAAGTCGGGAAGCTCCTCGACCTGGGCAATGGTCACCTCGCTTGCCTCGATCCCGACCAGCCACTCGTCGGCGTCGGAACCGATCACCAGCGTCTCCTCAGCCTCGGAGATCAGGCTGCGAAAGGTGTCCTTGTCGCGGTGCTCGAAGGCGTGGAGCAAGCGCCGCATCACCGCCGCCAACTCACCGGAGGGCTGCACCAGTACCCCCTATTTCCCCGACCGAGCTACGCCGAACTCTTCTGGTTGCTCCGGTACCACAGATACCCGCCCACCCCGATGAGGGCGAGCAGCAGCACCGGCAGGGAGAAGACCCAGCTGATGATCCGCAGCAGGCCAAGGACCAGGGCCAGGATGAGCACCGCTCCCAGGACCCACACCCAGCCGGGGGTTGCTTCGTTGCTATCGGCCATTGACGACCCCTTACTCGTCGACTCGTCGCTCCAGCCAGATGAATGCCGCGACGATGCCCACGATCACCAGGATGCCGCCGATCGACAGGGCGGCAAGGATGTCCATGACGATGCTCAGCCCCCAGATGATCGGGACGGCAAGGATGAGGATGGCGACGATCACCACCCAGGTCGGCCACCGCTGTTGCGTCGTTTCGCTCATCGGCCTTCCTCGTTCAGAGTGGGGCGGAGGGTAGCGCTCGGTCAGCGGACCAGGCGCACGAAGCGCCGCTTGCCGACCTGGATCACCCGCCCGGCAAGGGTGTCGGCGGCGACGAACTCATCGGTGAGCTTCTCCCCGTCCACCTTCACCCCGCCCTGGGCGATCAGACGGCGCACCTCGGAGCGGGACGGAGCCATCCCGGCGTCGGTGAGCACCGCGGCAAGCGGTACCGGATCCTCATCACCGAGCGGGTGCTCCGGCACGTCCTCGGGCGCTTCCTTCTCCCGGAACAGGCGATCGAACGCCGCCTCCGCATCCAACGCGGCATCCTCGTCCCAGTAGCGAGCCACGATGCGACGACCGAGCTCGCGTTTCGCCTCTCCGGGGTGGATCGTGCCGTCGGCCAGGCCGGCAACGAGTGCCTCGACCTCCTCTGGTTCGGCGAACGCGGCGAGCCGGTACCAGTCCGCCATGGCCTCGTCGGGAATCGACATGGTCTTGCCGAACATCTCGTCGGGCTCGGCTCGCACGGAGATGTAGTTGCCCACCGACTGGGACATCTTCTTCACCCCGTCGGTGCCGACCAGCAGGGGCACCGTCGCCACGGCTTGACCGGACTGACCCCGGCGCTCCTGGAGGTCGCGTCCCACGAGCAGGTTCCACAATTGGTCGGTGCCGCCGATCTCGACATCCGCTTCCACGGCCACCGAGTCCATCCCCTGCAGCAGCGGATAGAGGAACTCGATCATCGAGATGGGCTCGTTCGCCTCCCAGCGGTTGGAGAAGTCGTCGCGGTCCATGATCCGCGCCACGGTGAACTCCGAGGTGAGCGCGAGCACATCGTGCATGTCCATGGCGCCGAGCCACTCGCTGTTGTACCGGATCTCCAGATTGTCAGGGAGGAGTAGTTGCCGCACCACCGGAAGCAGGTTGTCGGCATAGGCCCTTACCTCGTCGGCGCTGAGCCGCTTGCGGGTGCTGGCCGCCTCGGAGGGATCACCCACCTGTGCGGTGAAGTCGCCGACGATGAGCACCGCGATGTGGCCCATCTCCTGGAACCGGCGCAGCAGGTCGAAGATCACCGCCCAGCCGAGCGTGACGTCCGGGGCGGTGGGGTCGACCCCGAGCTTGACCCGCAGGGGCCGGTCCTCCTCGAGCAGAGTCAACAGCCCGTCCTCGGGGAGGCTGACATCGACGGTCTTGGTGATGTGTTCGAGCTGTTCGGCAGCAGGCTTCATTGCGCGTCGAGGCTAGACGACCCCGACGAAACGCCAGGGGCGATCTGCCGCCTTGGTGATCCCGATGCGAGGGGTCGCCTCGATCTGCAGCGGCGGGGTGCCGGGCACGAGGCGCACCGGGCCATCGAGCACGCTCGTGCCGTCCTCGGCGCCGCTCACCCCGAGCGCCTGGGCCAGCTTCCCCGGACCATCGGTCAGATGCTCCGCCCTCCCCCGCCGCTGCTCCATGACGTCGAGCCCCGCAACCGGCGTGCCGCCCCGCAGCAGCACCGCGTGTGGCATGCCTTCCTCCCGCACCACCACGTTCATGCACCAGTGGATCCCGTACGACTTGTACACGTACAGCGTGCCCGGCGGACCGAACATCGCCTTGTTTCGCTTGGTCTCGCCCCGGTAGGCGTGGCTGGCGGGGTCGTCGGGGCCCGCATACGCCTCCACCTCGGTGAGGACGACCTCGGTGACCGCTCCGTCGAAGCAGGTGCGGAGCCGGCAGCCGAGCAACCCCCGGGCGGCGTCGAGGACGTCGCCACCGAGCAGCTCGTCCAAGCTCACCCCTTCGTGAGATGGAGCAGCAGCGCCTTGAAAGCGTGCATTCGGTTCTCCGCCTGGTCGAACACCCGGGAGCGGGCGTGCTCCATCACCGCATCCGTGACCTCGTCGCCCCGGTGGGCGGGCAGGCAGTGCAGGAAGATGGCATCGTCGTTTGCCTGGTCGAAGAGCGCCTCGTCGACCTGGAAGGGCAGGAACAGCGCCTTGCGCTCCTCCGCTTCGTCCTCCTGGCCCATCGAAGCCCACACGTCGGTGTATACGACGTCGGCGCCACTCACCAGCTGCTCGGGGTCGTTGCCCACGGTGATCGACCCGTCGGTCTCGGTGGCGATGCCGGTGGCCTCGGCGGTGATGTCGGCGGCCGGCTCATAGCCGGACGGCGAGGCCACCCGCACGTGCATGCCCGACATGGCGCCGGCGAGCATCAGCGAGTGGGCAACGTTGTTGCCGTCGCCCACGTAGGTGACGATGGTGCCGGGCAGGGGCCTGGTCTCCGCGATGGTTTGCAGATCGGCGAGCGCCTGGCACGGGTGGGAACGGTCGGAGAGCAGATTGACCACCGGAGCGTCGGCGTATTCGGCGAGCTCCACGAGGTCGTCGTGTCGAAACACCCGGAAGGCGAGGACATCGAGGTAACGGTCGAGCACCCTGGCCACATCCTTGACCGCCTCGCGTCGCCCCAGCCCGACCTCGTCCTGCTTGAGAACCACCGGGTGGGCGCCGAGGTCGGCGCACGCCACCTCGCAGGACACCCGGGTCCGCGTCGACGGCTTCTCGAAGAACAGCCCGACCGACAAGCCGGCACGCGAGCCCGCCGAGGCCGATGGATGCTCTTTGACTGCGGCCGCCAGATCGAGCACGGCAGCCAACCCGTCCCGTCCGAGGTCGGTCACCATCAGGAAGTCGCTCACAGCTCTCCTCTCAACTTCCCGCCGGTGGCCGATTCCACCGCGGCCACGATGTCGCGACGAATGGGCGCCGCCTCCTCGTCACTGAGGGTGCGGTCCCGCGCCCGCAGCACCAGGTTCACGGCCAGGCTCTTGCGGCCCGCACCGATGCTCTCCCCCGAGTACACGTCGAACAGGCTCGCCGATTCCAAGAGATCGCCCGCGGATGCGCGGACGGCGTCGAGCACCGTGGAGGCGGCGACATCCTCCGCCACGTCGAAGGCGAGGTCGAAGACCTGCGGCGGGTATTGCGAGGGAGGTTGATAGACCCAGGGGCCCCGATTGATGATCAACGGGGCGACGTCGATCTCGCCGGCAATGACCCGCCCCTCGATCCCGGCGGCCCTGGTCACCGCCGGGTCGATCTCGCCGACGATGCCGACGGGCTCACCGGCGATGGTCACCGCGGCCGCCCTCCCGGGATGGAAAGGAGCGCGCTGCACGGGGGTCACCCCCGGGTCGGGCACCTCCATGGCATGGGCGACCGTCTCCCACAACCCGGTGGCGTCGTAGACGTCGTAGCCGCTCCCGGTATGGCCCCATCCGCCGGCCCGCACCCCGGCAGCCACGAAGGCGAGACGTTCCGGTTGGTCGGGCAGCTTGTCGGGCCCGGGAAGGAACACCGCCCCCAGCTCGAAGAGCTGCACGTCGTCGACGCGCCGGCCGAGGTTGAGCGCAGCCGCGTTGAGGAGGCCGGGCAACAGGGTCGTGCGCATCACGCCTTCCTCGTCCCGCAACGGGTTGGCCACCGGAATCCCGGTGCGGGCCGGATCGGTGTCGGGCAGCCCGAGCCGGTCGAGGTCGGCTTCGCCGATGAACGAGAACAGGAAGGCCTCGTGATACCCGGCGCCGACCATCACCTGGCGCAGCTTGCGCCTGCGCTGCTCGGCGAGCGGCAGCCCGCCTCCCGTCCCGGTGCGGACCCGGCCGGGGATGTTGTCGTATCCGTAGAGCCGCGCCACCTCTTCCACCAGATCGGCGGGTCGGGTGACATCCGGGCGCCGGGTGGGCACGGTGACCGTGAGCGGATCCGCCCCCTCGACATCGAACCCGAGGCGGCGGAGCAGACCCGCGGCGGTGGACGCCTCCATCTCGATGCCGAGGATTCGCTCGACCTCGCTCATCGGGAGCAGGATCGTCACCGGATCGGGCGGTGCCGGGTAGGCATCCACCACACCGCGCACGGTGGCACCGGCGTGGTCGACCAACAGCTGGGCGACCCGGTCGGCCGCATGACGGCACGCCTCGGGGTCCATTCCCCGCTCGAACCGGGCCGACGCCTCAGACCGCAGGTCCAGGCGGCGCCCGGTGAGCAGAATGCTCGGTGGGTCCCACATGGCGGCTTCGATCAACGCCCGGGTGGTCGATTCGGAGACCTCGGTGTCGGCCCCGCCCATCACCCCGGCGACGGCGACCGGCCGCTCGTGGTCGGCGACCACGATGTCGTCCGGGAGGAGCGTGCGCTCGACACCGTCGAGGGTCACCACGCGCTCACCCTCCGCGGCACGCCGCACCACGATGGTGTTGCCGAGCCGATCCCGGTCGAAGGCGTGGGTGGGATGGCCGAACTCGAGCATGGCGTAGTTGCTGGCGTCGACGACGTTGCTGATGGGCCGAACGCCTCCGGCGATGAGGCGGGCCCGCATCCAATGGGGAGACGGCCCGACGGTGATGTCGTCGACCTCGCGGCCCACGAACCGGGGGCAGGCGACGTCGTCCACGATGGTGACCGTGGTGTCGGCCTCTTCGTTGGCGGCGTCGAGCGGGAACTCCGGTTGCCGGAGCGGGATGTCGTAGTAGGCGGCGAGCTCACGGGCGATCCCGTACACCGACATGCAGTCGGGCCGGTTGGGGGTCACGTCGATGTCGATGACGGCGTTGTCGGTGGGCAGCAGTGCCTGGAAGGGCTCGCCCAACCGGTCGGCGGCCCCGGGATAGTCACCGTTGAGCACCATGATGCCCTCGGCGTCGTCGCCGAGTTCGAGCTCGACCTCCGAGCAGATCATCCCGTGCGAGGTCACCCCGCGGATCGCCCGCTCCGTGATGGTGAAGTCGCCCTGGAGCACGGCTCCGGGAAGCGCCACCGGCACCACCGCACCCTCCTCGAAGTTCCACGCCCCGCACACGATCTCGAGCACCTGGTCCCCGACGTCGACCTGGGTGACCCGGACCTGGTCGGCATCCGGGTGCGCACTGATCTCGAGCACCTTGCCCACGACCACGTCGCGGAACCGGTACTCCACCGGATCCCAGCCCTCCACGGCGAAGCCGAGGCTCCACAAGGCGTCGGTGAGCTCCGTCTGGTCGCGGGTGGGCAGATCGACGAACTCGTCCAGCCAGTCCAGCGTCAGCTTCATCGGTACTGCTCCAGGGTCCGGACGTCGGGGTCGAACAGGTGGCGCATGTCGGTGATGCCGTAGCGCACCATCGCCAGCCGGTCGGCGCCCATCCCGAAGGCGAACCCGGTGAGCTCGCTCGAGTCGTAGCCGACGGCCTCCAGCACCGCGGGGTGGACCATCCCGCAGCCAAGCAGCTCGAGCCACTCCCCGCCGTAGTACACGAGCATCTCTGCCGAGGGCTCGGTGAACGGGAAGAAGTGGGGGATGAACTTGGTCTCGGCGTCCACGCCGAGGAACTCGTCGATGAAGTAGTCGAGCACCCCTCTGAGGTCACCGAGCGTGATGTCGGTGTCGACGGCGAGCCCCTCGATCTGATGGAACACCGGGGAATGCGTCGGATCGAGGGGATCGCTGCGGAACACCCGGCCCGGCACCACGAGGTACACCGGAGGATCGTGCTCCTCCATGTACCGGGCCTGCATCGGAGAGGTATGGGTGCGCAGCAGGATCTCTTCCGGCTCGTCCCCGTACTCCAGGTACAAGGTGTCCATGGCGAGCCGGGTGGGATGAGCCGGTGGGAAGTTGAGGGCGGTGAAGTTGTAGTACTCGGTCTCGGCCTCCGGGCCGGTGGCAACCGTGTAGCCAAGGGCGACGAAGATGTCGACGACCTCGTCGATCACCTGCTGGATGATGTTGACGCTCCCCCGGTTTGGCGCCCGCCCCGGGAGCGTGACGTCGACGGCGTCCCCGGCAAGGGCATCGGCGTGTGCGGTGCGCTCGAGCTCGGTGCGCCGGGCCGCGATCAAGGCCTGCAGCTCCGAGGCCACGTCGTTGATGGCCTTGCCGACGGATCCTCGCTCTGCGTCGGGCAGATCGCGCAGACCGGCGCGGCCGGCGGCGATGGGCGACTCCCGGCCCACGATGGCGCTCTCGACGGCTGCGAGCTCGTCGAGGGTTGCGGCCGCGGCGATGCGCTCCGGGGCCTCGGCTCTGAGCGCGGCGAGGTCGTCGGTGAGGGTCATTTCGGCGGGAAGGTTACTGGTCGGATCCATGGGATCGGCTCCTTGCTCGTGGGCGTACCCCGGACGCGACGGCGCCCGGAGCGTGTCGGCCCCGGGCGTGTTCTGCGTTTGGTGTCGCGCTCGTTCGCCCGGGCTAGAAGCCGGTAAAGGCGAAGCGGAAGCGCAACTGTTCGGTCATTGCCGGTGAAGATACCGCGAAAACCGCGATGTGAGAAGGGTCATTCTCGTCGGGGACGCAGCGCGTACATCGCGATCGACCCGGCGACGGCGGCGTTGAAGCTCTCCACACCCTCCATCGGGATGGTGATGGTGGCGTCGGCCGACTCGACGATGTCTCGGGGAAGGCCGGCTGCCTCGTTCCCCACCAGGAGCGCCACCGGGTCGTCCACCGGTGCCGGTGCCGATCCCCCCGACGAGACCGTGGCGAGCACCCTCAGGTTCGCCGCCCGCAGCTCCTCCACGCTCTCGACCTCGCTGATCCGCACCGAGAAGTGCGCTCCGGCGCCGGACCGCAGCACCTTCGGGCCCCACGGATCCGCTCCCCCGTGCCGGGCCACGTTCCACCCCAGGGCGGCAGCGCTCCGAATGAGTGTGCCCGCGTTCCCCGGGTCGGCGACCTCCCACAACACGAGGGTGTTGGCGGCGACGAGCGGCTCCGGGTCCGGGATGGCGATCACCGCGATCGGCCCCCGCGGCGTCTCGGTGGGTGCGATCACGTCCAGCACCGCCGGAGAGACCTCGACGGCGTCGACGCCGGCGGTCTCGCCTGCGGCGACGAAGACGGCCTCGGGCACGACGCCTGCGCCGAGGGCTGCGGTGAGGAGATTCGGCCCCTCGAGGACGGTCTTGCCCGATGCCCGCCGTTCCCTGGCGCGCTGCAGCCTGCGAACGGCCTTGATTCGGTCGTTGGACGGCGAAGTGATCGCCGGTGTCACTCGCCCCTGGCGGCTCCGGCGACCTCGACGAGGGCCGTGAAGGCCTTGGGGTCGTTGACCGCCATCTCGGCGAGCATCTTGCGGTCCACCTCGAGCTCGGCTGCCTTCAGCCCGGCCATGAACTGGCTGTAGGTCGTGCCGTTCTGGCGCGCCGCGGCGTTGATGCGCTGGATCCACAGGCGGCGGAACTGGCCCTTGCGCGCCCTTCGGTCGCGGTGGGCGTATTGCATCGAGTGCATCACCTGCTCGCGAGCGGTGCGGTAGCGGCGGCTGCGCGCACCTCCGTACCCGGAGGCGCGCTCCATCACCTTGCGGCGCTTCTTCTTTGCGTTGATCGAACGCTTCACCCGTGCCATCTTCTCGCTCCTAGTTGCCCAGCAGGCGGTTCATGCGCTGCTCGTTGGCGCCGTCCAGGACCTTGTCGCCCTTGACCCGGCGCCAGCGCGTCGCCGATTTCTTATGGCGGTTGTGGCCGCGCCACGCCTTCTTCCCGACGACCTTGCCGGTCCCGGTTCTGCGGAAGCGCTTGGCTGCGCCTTTGTGTGTCTTCATCTTGGGCACGATGCCACGCTCCTACTCTTCCTCATCGGCGGCCGCCGGCGTTGCGGCGTCCTCGGGCGCCGCCTCCTCATCCGCTGCTTCGTCCTCGGCCGAGACTTCCCTCCGCGGCCCGCCCCGCAGCGGCGCGAGCACCATGGTCAGCTGGCGGCCCTCCATGCTCGGCGGTGACTCGACCTCTCCGAAGTCCTCCACGCTGGTGCGCAGCCGCTCCAGG
>CAYQZO010000042.1:0-10234 GCA_964421925.1 uncultured Acidimicrobiaceae bacterium | reverse complement strand
ACCGGACAGGATGTAGGAGAGGAAGTCGGCCCCTCCGGAAAAGCCGCCGGTGATCGCGTCTCGAGCCGGTACCAGGCGGCTGCCTTCCATGTTCTCGTCGCTCCCAGGGGTGGTCATTCGGTGCCTCGGCGGGCGTCTCCGGCGGTGCCGGGAGGATACCGAGGCCCGTCGGGGTAGCGAAAATCAGGCGCGCGCCTGTACCCCTGGGAGCCCGCTGAAGGGCGAGCCCAGCGAACGCGAAAGCCGGGACGCCCACTGGGCGCCCCGGCGATCGATTCTCGGGCTCGAGTGCTTAGGTCGATTCGAGCGTGTTGCCGACCTCGCTGAACTTGTCATTGATCTCGGTGCCGAGGAACAACGCGGCAGCGATCACGACAACGGCGATGAGAGCGACCAGCAAGGCGTACTCCACCATGCTCGCACCCTCTTCATCCTTCATAACGCGGCTCTGAAGGGCCGTCCAGATACGAAGCATGGGTTTCCCTCCTCAGGGGTGGTCACGGGATAGCATCGGCAATCGCCCCGCTCGCGATACATAGGTCGATCGGCCCCTTCGATCGGAGCCGCACTACCGGGCATCCTCGACGTCGGTGGGTTCGACCAGCAAGCGGACGATGGCGCGGCCAAGGATGCGTAGTTCCTCTTCCTTCGTCCCGCAGCTGATCCCCGCCGGAGTTCCGATGAGCACGCCGGAAGTGATGAACGGTGATCGGGGCAGTCGGCTCCGCGGGCCGTGAGTGTCATATGTGCCCCTGTCGGCCCTGGGCCGACAGGGGCGTCTATCCCTCTGCCGCCGTGAAGCTCGTCATACGGGCCGGGCCGTCGACGATGATCCCGATCCCCGCCGCGTAGATCTTGGTGTCACCGCCGCCGCCCTCGAGCGGGTTGATCTCGCGGAGGGTGACCGTGTCTGCGAAGGTCCCTGCGGGCACCGTTGCGGTCTCTCCAATGGCGAGGACCTTGGCCTGGTCCTCGGCGATCCCCGGTGCCAGCTCGGTCGGGAAGGCGTCGTCGACCACGGGTGTCGCCGGCATGATGATCCCGGGCCGGTTGGTCTCGCCGTCGGCCCTCCACCCGCCGGCATGGCCGATCACGTTGCCGTTGGCGTCGTAGTCGTCGACGTCCTCGCCGAAGTAGCACACGGTGCCGTTTTGGTTCTGGGCGAAGAAGTTCCTCGAGACCTCGATGACCCGCCCGTTCTGCTCCTCGTACTCCTCCACGACCCTGGTCTCGACCCCGGCCACGGTCTCGGTGTCGTCGAGCACGGTGATGCGAACAAGCACCGGACGGCCGCCCTCGGTCCCCTCGAGCACGATCTGATGTCCGACGGGGAGCGGGTGGTACGGGTTGTCGATGTCGAGCGTGAAGCTCGCTCGAGAGGGATCGCACTCACCCGGATCAGCGAGGTTCTGGAAGGACGTCTCTCCACACGCCGCGACGACCAGACCGAGCACGGCGAGCACAACCAGCACCGGTTTCGGCATGGGTGGACTGTATCAACCCGAAAGACCCATTGCGGCCCCAGGATTCGCCCGGTAGGTTCCCCACCAGGGAAGAGGTGCTACCAACCTCGGGACTCGAAGTCGGCGGCACGGGGCCAGGTACGAGTACCACGCACCGGGAGGACGCGTGCGGACCTGGAGGCAACGGGGACGGCGCCTACGTGGCGCGAGAAGGTGGGGGGTGCGCGCGTGCGCTGGCTGATCCGCTCGAGCAACCGGTTTCAGGGTCTGATCGTCGCCGCCGCCGTCGGACTCGTCGTACTCGGGATCCTCCTCGTCGACGAGACCCCGGTCGACACGCTGCCCGAGTTCAAGCCCACGGTCGTCGAGGTCCAGACCGAAGCCCTCGGCCTCTCCGCCGAGGAGGTCGAGCAGCTGATCACGGTGCCTCTGGAGCAGGACTTGCTCAACGGCGTCGCCTTCCTCGACACGATCGAATCGACGTCGATGCCGGGGCTGTCGTCGGTGATCCTCACCTTCGAGCCGGGCACCGACCTGCTCGACGCCCGCCAGGTCGTGGCCGAGCGGCTGGCCCAGGCCGTCGGTGTCGCCGGGCTGCCCGAGGTGGCGAAGCCGCCGCAGATGCTCCAACCCCTGTCGGCGGCGAGCAGAGCGGCAATGGTGAAGCTGACCTCGGCAGAGCTCTCGCCGATCGAGATGTCGGTGCTCTCTCGCTGGGTGATCGGCCCCCGGCTGCTCGGACTCCATGGGGTGGCGAACGTGACGATCTGGGGGCAGCGAGAGCGCCAGCTCCAGGTGCTGGTCGATCCCGAGCGACTGCGCTCGCAGGGAGTGACGCTCCAGGACGTGATCAGCTCCGCGGGCAATGCCCTCGAGGTGTCGCCGCTCAGCTACCTCGAGGCGTCGAGCCCGGGAACCGGCGGGTTCATCGACACCTTCAACCAGCGGCTCCAGGTGTTCCACGAGCAGGCGATCACCAGCGCGGGCGAGCTGGCGATGATCACGCTCGAGGACGAGGAAGGGAACCCGATCGTCGCCGGCGGCAGCCTGATGACGCTCGCCGACGTCGCCGACGTGGTCGAGGACCACCAGCCCCTGATCGGCGACGCGATCTGTGGGAGCGGCGAGTGTCTGCTGCTCGTGGTCGACAAGTTCCCCGGCGCGAACACCGCAGCCGTCGCCGCCGAGGTCGAGCGGGCGCTCGAGGCGATGCGACCGGGGCTCACCGGCATCACCATCGACACGTCGATCTACCGCCCTGCCGATTTCGTCGACACCGCGATCACCAGCACGAGGAACGCAGCGATCGTGGGTGCGGTGCTGGCGCTCCTCGTGATCGCCGCACTGACGTTCTCCTGGCGCAGGGTGTCCGTCGTGACGGCGGCGACCGTCACCTCACTCGCCGCGGCGACGGTGGTGCTGCACCTGACCGGCGGGACAGTCAACCTCTTGATGGTTGCCGGACTGGTGCTCGGGCTGATCGTCGTCATCGACGATGCGGTCGTCGACACCGAGAATGCAGCCAGCCGCCTCCCGGCCCAATACCCGCCCCGCTCGGTGCCAACGCAGCAGATCGTTGTCGACTCTGCCATGGAGGTGCGAGGACCGATGCTGTGGGCGACGCTGATCATCGCCGTCGCCACCATCCCGGTCTTCTTCTCGTGGGCCGGGCCGGGTGCGTTCTTGCCACCGCTGTTTCGGGCGTTCCTGCTCGCGATCGCCGCCTCGTTCCTGGTGGCCCTCACGCTGACGCCGGCGCTGAGTCGGCTGATCCTCGCCGGTGAGCCGGCGAAGGGTCCCCCGCCGCTGGCGGCTTGGCTTCAGGGCGCGTACGACCGGGTGTCCGGCTGGGCGACGCGGGCAACCCTTCCCGCCGCCGTGGTCTTCGCCGTCGCCCTCGCCGCCGGGCTGCTCGCCCTCCCCTTCCTGGAGCGCTCGTTGCCACCCTCTTTCGAGGAGCGAGACCTGCTGATCGACGTCGAGGCCGCTCCCGGCACGTCGCTGACGCGAATGGACGAGGTCATCGGTGAGGCGGTGACGGCGCTGTCATCCGTGCCAGGCGTGAGCTCGGTCACAGGCCAGGCCGGTCGGGCGTTGTTCTCGGACCGAGTCGTCAACGTCGACGCGGGCCGGATCTGGGTGAACGTCGATCCTGACGCCGACTATGCGGCGACGGTCTCGGCCATCACCGGCGTGATGGCGGCGTATCCCGACCTGGCCACCGAGGTGCTCACCTACTCGAAGGAGCGAATCGGTGCCGTCCTGGACACCAAGGGCGACGACATCGTGGTGCGGATCTACGGCGAGAACGCCGACGTGCTCGCCGAGAAGGCCGACGAGATCCGGACGCTGCTCGGAGGCGTGGAGGGCATCGTCGACCCGCGCATCGACACACCCCCGACCCAGCCCACGATCCAGGTTCAGGTGGATCTCGAGCGCGCTGCGGCACGGGGGGTCAAGCCCGGCGACGTCCGTCGCGCCGCAGCCGTGCTCATGAGCGGCATCACGGTCGGCAACCTGTTCGAGGAGCAGAAGGTCTTCGACGTCGTCGTGTGGGGTGCGCCTCATCTGCGCGACGAGGCCCAGGACATCCCCGACCTCCTGATCGACAGGCCCGGCGGGGGCCACGTGCTTCTCGGAGACGTCGCCGACGTCACCGTGGTCAACAGCCCGTCCGTCATCCGGCACGACGCGGTACGCAGCTACATCGACGTGACCTCCGGCGTCGAGGGAGCCAACGTCGGGACCACCGCGGCAGCCGTGGATCGCCTCCTCGAGGCGGTGACGTTCCCCTCCGAGCACCACGCCGAGATCTTGCGGGGCTTCGAACAAGAGCGGAGCAACTGGCTGACCTTCCTCGGCGTCACCCTTGGCGTCGCGATCTTCATCTTCCTCCTCCTCCAGGCCGCCTTCCGAAGCTGGCGCCTCTCCGGCCTCGTCTTCATCACCCTCCCGATGGTCCTCAGCGGCGGCGTGCTGGCGATACTCCTCACCGGCGGCACCGTACGTCTCGGCTCGATCGCCGGGCTGTTCGGAGTGTTCGCCCTCGCCGTGCGCCAGGCGATGGTGCTCGTTCAGCACTACCGCGACCTCGAGCTCGTCGAGGGACTGCCCTTCGGGGACGAGCTCGTCTCCACCGGAACGCGGGACCGTCTCATGCCGATCGTCACCAGCGCCACCGCCATCGCCGCGATGTTCCTCCCCTTCGCCCTGGCCATAGGCGCCACCGGCTTCGCCATCGTCCGACCGCTGGCCGTCGCCGTGCTCGGCGGCATCCCCGCGGTCCTCCTCCTCGTGCTCTTCGTCTTGCCCGCGGCCTACGCCCGATTCGGCTACGTCGAAGAGAAGGAGCACTGGGTCGACGAGCTCCTCACGGAGCCGGCGACCGGCGTCGACACCGTTCCGGCGGGGAGCTGAAGATGCCGCGGCGACCCGTCGTCGTAGGCGCCCTGCTCCTTCTGATCCTCGTTACGGCATGCGGCGGCCCGACCACTGCCGACGATGCCAAGGACGAGCCCGCGGTGGTGGAGCCGATCGACGGCACCGATTTGGCCCGCGTCGTGCTCACCGCACGCGCCGTCGAGCGCCTCGGTATCCAGACAGCCGAGGTGAAACGCAATTCGATTGAGCTCACCGTTCCCAGCTCGGCGCTCTGGATCGACCCGGCCGGGAGCTTCTGGGTCTACACGAACCCTGAGCCGCTCGTCTATTTGCGTCACCAGGTGGTGGTCGAGAACGACGACGGGCAGACGGCGCTGCTCTCCGACGGCCCGCCCGAGGGCACCCGGATCGTCTCGGTCGGAGTGTCCGAGCTGTACGGCACCGAGGTCGGAGTTGGGAAGTAGGGGGCCGCCGATGTTGAAGCACGTCATCGGCTCCAGCCTCAAGTACCGGTTCATCGTGGTCTTCCTGGCCGTCGGGCTGATGGTGGTCGGCGTCTCCCAGCTGCGACACGCTCCGGTCGACGTGTTCCCTGAGTTCGCCCCACCGCGGGTCGAGGTCCAGACCCCGGCCCTCGGCCTCTCAGCCTCCGAGGTTGAGTCACTCGTCACCGTCCCCCTCGAACACGCCCTGAACGGCATCCCCGACCTCGACGTCATCCGGTCCCGGTCGATCGAGCAGATGTCCCAGATCGAGCTGATATTCGACCCTGGCACCGACCTGTTCACCGCCCGCCAGCTCGTCGCCGAGCGGATCGCGGCGATCATCCCGACTCTGCCCAGCTGGGCGAGCCCCCCTTTCATGATCCAGCCACTGTCGGCCACGAGTCGGACGATGAAGATCGGCCTCACCTCCGATGAGTTCTCGATGATGGACTTGTCGATGATCGCCTACTGGACGATCAGGGCCCGGCTGCTGCGAGTGCCGGGCGTGGCGAACGTCCCGATCTGGGGCGAGCGGTTGAAGATGCTCCAGGTCCAAGTCAACCCGGAAGACCTGCACGCCAACGGAATCACCCTCGACGAGGTGATGCAATCCACCTCGGATGCCCTCGACGCAGGCCTACTCAAGTTCACCACGGGAGCGTTCATCGGCTCCGGCGGGTGGGTCGAGGGCGGCTCCACCCGCATCGGCATCGAACACCAGCTTCCGATCGTCGTGCCGGAAGACCTCGCCGACGTGCCGGTCCAGTCGGTCAACGCGACCCGAGCGGTGCGCCTCGGCGACATCGCGGAGCTCACCACCGACCACCAGCTGCTGGCCGGCGATGCGGTCATCAACGACGGGCCGGGGCTGATGCTGATCGTGGAGAAGCTGCCCTGGGCCAACACCCTCGACGTCACCCGCGGCGTCGAGGAGGCCCTCGCCGAGCTCGAGCCTGCGCTGGACGGCATCGAGGTCGACGCCGAGATCTTCCGCCCCGCCACCTTCATCGAGCAGTCGATCTCCAACCTCACCACCTCGATCTACATCGGGGCGATGCTCATGATCTTCATGCTCGCGATCTTCCTCTTCGAATGGCGGACCGCGCTGATCAGTGTTGTGGCGATCCCGCTTTCGCTGATCGCCGCCGGCCTCGTCCTCTATGCCATGGGAGCGACGATCAACACGATGATCCTGGCCGGGTTCGTGATCGCCCTCGGCGACATCGTCGACGACGCGATCATCGACATCGAGAACGTGGTCCGACGCCTGCGCGAGGCTCGCGCGAACGACGACCCCCGCTCCACGGGCCGAGTCGTCCTCGACGCCTCGCTCGAGGTGCGAAGCGCGATCGTCTACGCCACCCTGATCGAGGTCGCCGCGATCTTCCCGATCTTCATGCTCGGCGGCCTGTCCGGGGCGTTCTTCCGGCCCCTCGCCATCGCGTATTCGCTGGCGCTGCTGGCGTCGATGGTCGTGGCGTTGACCGTCACCCCTGCGCTGAGCTTGATCTTCTTCAAGAGCCCTGACTCGCTTCGCGAGACCGAATCGCCGGTCGTGCCCCCATTGAAGCGGGCCTACAACGCGGTGTTGGAGCGCATCGTGCGCCGACCCCAGCCCGTCTACGCCGTGGTCGCCCTCGTCACCATCGCCGCCATCGTCATGGTCCCGCTTCTCGGCCAGTCACTGCTCCCCAGCTTCAAGGAGCGGGACTTCCTCATGCACTGGGTGGCCAAGCCGGGGACCTCGCAGCCGGAGATGGTGCGTATCACCACCGCCGCCAGCGTCGAGCTGCGCAACATCCCCGGAGTCCGCAACTTCGGCGCCCACATCGGCCAGGCGCTGCTCGCCGACGAGCCGGTCGGCATCGACTTTGGGGAGAACTGGATCAGCGTCGATCCCTCCGTCGATTACGAGACCACCGTCGCCCAGATCCAGGGCGTCGTCGACGGCTACCCGGGGCTGTATCGGGATGTGCTCACCTACCTGAAGGAGCGGATCCGGGAAGTCCTGACCGGCTCGAGCGAGGCGATCACCGTCCGCCTCTACGGCGACGACCTCAGCGTGCTGCGCGAACAGGCCTCGAAGGTGAATGCGATACTCGAGACCATCCCCGGCGTCACCGAGAACCACGTCGAGCTTCAGGAGGACATCGCCCAGATCCAGGTCGAGGTCGACCTCGCACGGGCCCAGGAGTACGGGCTCAAACCCGGCGACGTCCGCCGGTCCGCCGCGTACCTCATCGCCTCCGAAGAGGCCGGGGACATCTTCTACGGAGGCAAGGCCTACGACGTCCAGCTGTGGAGCACTCCGGAGAACCGGCAGAGCCTCAGCGACGTCGAGAACCTGCTCATCGACACCCCGACCGGGGACCTCGTCCGGCTCGCCGACGTGGCCGACGTGTCGATCGTCGCCGTGCCCAACATCATCCAGCACGACAGCCTGTCGAGAAGCATCGACGTCGGCGCCAACCTCGACGGAACCCGGGACCTGGGCTCGGTCGTCAACGAGCTCGAGGACCGGATGGAGGATGAGATCGTCTGGCCCCTGGGATACCGGGCCGAGCTGCTCGGGGAGTTTGCCGAGCGCCAGGCCGCGGAGCAGCGACTCATGCTGTGGGCGATCGTCGCCGCCGTCGCGGTGTTCCTGCTCCTCCAGGCGTCGTTCAACAGCTGGCGGCTGGCGACCCTGTCGTTCCTGCTGCTGCCCTTCGCCCTCGCCGGGGGGATCATCGCCACCTACTACGCCGGTGGGGTGATCTCCCTCGGCTCGCTCGTCGGCTTCTTCACCGTCCTCGGCATCGTGGCGCGCAACAACATCATGTTGATCAGCCACTACCAGCACCTGGAGCAGTTCGAGGGCGAGGTCTTCGGGCCCAACCTCGTCTTGCGCGGCGCTTCGGAGCGCCTGGTGCCCATTCTCATGACGGTGCTCACCACCGGCCTTGCGCTGGTCCCGCTCATCGTGTTCGGGGACATCCCGGGCCAGGAAATCGAGTACCCGATGGCGATCGTCATCCTCGGCGGCCTGATCTCGGCGACGCTGCTCAACCTCTTCGTCGTCCCCTCCCTCTACCTGCGTTTCGCTAAACCGACGGGCGCCGGCGTCGCCCAGATGCAGGAGGCATGATGAAGGTCGCCCGGCCCCTCTCGACGACGCTCATGGTGCTGGCGCTAGTGGCCGCGGCCTGCGCCAAACCCGCCGACACCGAAGCTGCCCCGGCCCCGACGACGAGCGACGCTCCGCCGCCGACGATCCTCGCGCCGAGCGTGTCGACCACCGTGTCGGAGGACGACGAGGAAGACGCCGGTTCGGAGCCCGTCGAGCACGAGGACTTCGATCCCGCGGACTTCGACGCCACCTCCATCGACATCGACAACGCATACCTGCCCTTGGAGCCGGGGACCATGCTCGTCTACGACGGATCGGTCGTCGGTGACGATGGCGAGCGGATCCCCCACCAGATCTTTTCGGTGGTGACCGACCTGGTGAAGCGGGTCGATGGGATCTGGTCGGTGGTGATCTGGGAGCGCGACATCACCGACGGCGAGCTCGTCGAGGCCGAGATCGCCTTCTTCGCCCAGGACCGGGCGGGCAACGTGTGGCGGATGGGCGAGTACCCGGAGGAATACGAGGGCGGCGTGGTGCTCGAGGCACCTGCGTGGCTGTCGGGGCTCGAGGATGCGGTGGCCGGTATCGCTATGCCTGCGATTCCGCTCATCGGGACTCCGAGCTACTCGCAGGGGTGGGGCCCCGAGGTGGACTTCATCGACCGCGGAAGGGTCGACGCCGTCGATCTCGACGAGTGTGTGTTCACCGGCTGCTACTCGGGCGTGGTGCGCATCGAGGAGTTCAACGTCGACGAGCCCGGGGCGGTGCAGCTCAAGTACTTCGCTCCCAACCTGGGCAACATCCGCGTCGACTGGGGTGGCATCGACGAGACGATGGAGATCCTCGAGCTGACCGAGATCCGGCGGTTGAGCGATGGCGAGCTCGCCGAGGCCCGCGCCGAGGCGCTGGCACTCGAGGCGAGGGCCTATGCCACCAGCCAGCAGCTGTACGGGATGACCCTCCCTGCGGAGCGCCGCGAGGAGCCGGCCTAGGCGTAGCCCGCGAAGCCCTCTGGGTAGGCGGGGAAGGCCTCGATCAGGGCGTCGACGTCCTTTTGGATGGTGGCCACCGCCTCGTCGTCGGCGCGGTTGAGGAGCAGGCCGACGATGGCGCGACCCAGGATCCGCATCTCTTCCTCATTCATCCCGCAGCTCGTCGCCGCCGGGGTTCCGATGCGGACTCCCGAGGTGATGAACGGCGAGCGGGGATCGAAGGGGATGGCGTTGCGGTTGAGGGTGACGCCGTGGTTGTCGAGGAAGGTGGCCGCCTCCTTGCCGGTCAGCTCCTCGTCCAGGCTGCGCAAATCGACCAGGAACAGGTGGTTGTCGGTGCCACCGGAGACGATACGGGCCCCGTCGGCGGCCATGGTGTCGGCGAGCGTGGCAGCGTTGGCCACCACCTGGTGGGCATACTCGGCGAAGGCGGCCTCGGACGCTCGCAGGAAGGCGAGGGCCTTGCCCGCGATCTGGTGGTTGATAGCCCCGCCCTGCGAGTAGGGGAAGACGGTCTTGTCGATGTCCTTGGCCAGCTCTTCGCGGCACAGGATGAGCCCGCCTCGAGGGCCGCGCAGGGACTTGTGGGTGGTGGCGGTGACGATGTCGGCGTGCGGCACCGGGGAGGGATGCGCGCCCCCGGCGACGAGGCCGGTGAGGTGGGCCATGTCGACCAGGTAGACGGCGCCGACCTCGTCGGCGATCTCCCGGAACCCGGCCCAGTCGGGGATCCGGGAGTAGGCGGAGTAGCCGGCGATGATCAGCTTGGGACGGTGCTCGATGGCAAGCCGGCGCACCTCGTCC
>CAYQZO010000041.1:6356-10274 GCA_964421925.1 uncultured Acidimicrobiaceae bacterium | reverse complement strand
CGGCGGGCGACCTGGTAGGAGGGGATGCCGACCAGAGGCCCGCCGTTGAGGTGCCAGGATCCGCGGTCGGGTCGATCGAAGCCGGTGACCAGGTTGAACAGGGTGGTCTTGCCCGCCCCGTTGGGCCCGATCAGTGAGGTGACGGTGTGCCGTTGCACCTCGAGATGGTCGACGTCCACGGCCCGCAGCCCGCCGAAGGAGCGCTGCAGCCCCTCGATGGTGAGGACCGGATCCGGCTTGGGCACGCCCGGGTCCGGGGCGATGTCAGCGGGCATCGATGAGGGACTCCTCTCTCGTGCCGAGCAGGCCCTGGGGTCGGTAGATCATGAGCAGCATCAGTGCCACCCCCACCATGACCAGCTTGATCTGGCCGGCCTGGGCCGGCGTCAGCAGGTCGCCGAGGAACCCGATGTTGGCCTGGGCCTGGCTGGTGAACTCGTCGATGGCGAAGAACAGGAAGTTGAACATTGCGGCACCGACGATGGGACCGAGGATGGTGCCTGCTCCGCCCAGGATCACGATCACATACATGATGAACGTCACCAGGGGCAGGTAGGCGTCGGGGTGCACGTTCTGCTGCTCGATGGCGAGCAGGATGCCCGAGAGCGAGGCGATGGCTCCCCCGATCATGAGGGCTTGCAGTTTGTAAGCGAACACGTTCTTGCCAAGCGAGCGAGTGGCGTCCTCATCCTCGCGCACCGCCTTGAGCACGCGACCCCACGGGCTCTTGATCAACCGGGCGATGAGCAGGGTCACCAGAACGACGGTCGTCCAGCCCACCAGCATCACCCACAGGGTGCGTCCGGTCACCACGAAGCGCCCGAACCCGTAGAGGGTCGATGGTCCGAAGGGATTCAGCTCATAGAACGGGTCGGCGAAGCCCTGGATCCCGAAGACGCCCCCCGTGAGCGGTGCTGCCCACCGGGAGCGGACGACGAGCCTGATGACCTCGGCGACCGCGATGGAGGTGATGGCGAAGAAGTCGGCGCGCAGCCGAAGGGTGGGGAGGCCCATCAACAGCCCGAGCAGCACCGCGGCGAGGATCCCGACCGGAATACCGAGCCACATGGGGCCGCCGAGGTCGACGGTGATCGCCAGCCCGTAGGCGCCGACCAGCATGAAGGCGACGTGCCCGAAGTTGAGCAGCCCGGCGTAGCCGAACTGGAGGTTGAGCCCGCTCGCAGAGATGGCGTAGGCAGCCGTGATGGGCCCGACGGTGGCGAGGAGGCCGGCGGCGAGGACGTCGAGCCAGTCCATCAGCCGATCCGCTCCCTGGTGCCGAGAATCCCCTGCGGACGCACCAGCAGCATCACGATGAGGATGGCGAGGCCCACGGCGGTCTTGAGCTCACTCGGCACGAACAGGGTGCTCATCTCGACGGCAACGCCCACGATGAACCCGCCCACCATGGCCCCGTAGGCGGTGCCGAGCCCACCGAGCACGACGGCGGCGAAGATGAGCAGCAGCAGCTTGAAGCCCATGTCGTACGAGACCGAGTCGTTGGCCCCGAGGAACACTCCGGCCAGACCGGCGAGGGCGCCAGCCATGATCCAGGTGAGCAGGATCACCCTGTTGACGTCGATCCCCGAGGACTCGGCCAGGTCCGGGTCATCCGAGATCGCCCGCATCGCGGTCCCGGCCGCGGTGCGCTGGAGGAAGAGCCCGACCGCGCCGAGGACCACGACCGCGGCGATGACGGTCACCAGGTGCTTGGGGACCACCGGGATGCCGAGCAGCTCGACGGGTGCCTGCCCGGCGAAGTCCGGGTAGGAGCGCGGCTCGCCACCGAAGAGGATCTGGATCAAGCTGCGCACGGCGAACGACAGGCCGATGGAGACCACCATCATGGCGATGAGCCCGGTATGTCGCTTGCGCAGCGGCCGCCACAGCCCGAGCTCCTGAGCGGCGCCGAAGGCGCCGACAGCCGCAACCGCTGGGACGGCGGCAATCAGAAGGGGCCAGCCGGGCCCGAGCGGGGAGGCGTGGAAGAAGTAGGCCGTGACACCGCCGAGGGTCACCATCTCGGCGTGGGCGAAGTTGACCAGCTTGGTCACTCCGTAGATCAGGGACAGGCCGACCGCGGCGAGGGCGATGATGGCGCCCAGCTTGAGCCCGGCGAAGAACAGGGCCCCCACACGCTGATACGCGGAGATCGTGGTGCGCGTCGACTCCCCGAGCGGGAAGAGCACCTTCTTGTCCTGGCCGCCGAGCACGTCGACCTCGGGAAGCACGGACTTCGTCGGGTCGGTGAGGCCGACTCCGTCCGGCAGTGTCGACTCGTCGAGGGCCACCTGGTAGGTCCCCGGTCCCGGGACGGCGACCTCCCATACCCCCTCGACGTTGGAGGTGGCTTCTCCGATCGCCGCTCCGTCCTGGGACACGATGATCAACACGCCTTCGACCGGGATGCGCTCGTCTCCGGTTCGGTAGATGAGGGTGCCACCGATGGTCTCGCCTTGTGCGTTGGCGACCGCCGGGGAGAGCCCGACAGCCAGCAACAGGGCCAACGCGGTCCAGCGGATGGGCCTCCTCACGATCGGGCGAGTGTAGAGGTCGCCCTCATGGCGCGGCGGGGCTTGGTATGTTGTGGCGATGCAGCGAACCGCCACCCACATCATCGGTGACAAAGGCGCGGAGGTGTTCTCGGTGGCACCCGGCGACACGGTGTACCAGGCGCTCGAGGTGATGGCCGACAAGAACATCGGCGCCGTCCTGGTGATGGAGGGCGGCGACCTTGTCGGCATCCTCTCCGAGCGGGACTACTCGCGCAAGGTCATCCTCATGGACAAAGCGTCCAAGGAGACGACGGTGGCAGAGATCATGTCCACGGAGTTGATCACGGTGGGGCCCAAGTGCACGGTGACCGAGGCCATGTCGCTGATGACCGACAAACGGGTCCGGCACCTCCCGGTCCTCGACCACGGATCGCTGGTCGGGCTGATCTCGATCGGGGATGTGGTCAAGGCGGTCATCGCCGATCAAACCGCCCTGATCGACGCCCTGGAGCAGTACATCACGCGATAGGTCGCTCGCCGCGCCTACTGGACGCAGAACTCGTTGCCCTCGATGTCCTGCATCACCGTCCACACCCCGGTGGGGTCGTCGAAGTCGCGAAGCTTGGTGGCCCCGAGGCCGATGAGGCGGCCAACCTCTTCGTCGATGATGGGCCGGCGTTCCTCATGGGAGAGGCCGTGTTCGGTGACGTTGACGTCGAGGTGGACGCGGTTCTTCACTGCTTTGCCCTCGGGCACCTTCTGGAAGAGGAGGCGCGGCCCGTCGCCGTCGGGGTCGATCGCCGCCGACAGGTTCCCACGCTCTTCTTCCGGGATACCGACGGCGTCGGCGAACTCGTCCCAGGTCGCATAGCCCTCCGGCGGTGGCTGTACGACGTAGCCGAGGGCGGCGGCCCAGAACTCGGCGACGGCGGCCGGGTCGGCGGCGTCGAAGGTGACTTGGAAGCTGTGCGCCATGTATGTCACATTACGCCGATGGAACCCACCATCCGCCCCGCCCGGGAAGGCGACCTGGAGCGGATCAACGAGATCTACAACACCTACATCGTCGACTCCCACGTCTCTTTCGACGAGGAGCCCTGGACGATGGAGCGGCGCCGGGAGTGGTGGAAGCGCTTCGAGGACGCGCGCTATGTGGTCCTGGTCGCCGAGATCGACGGGAACGTCGTCGGCGCCTCGTACAGCGGCCCCTACCGGAACAAGGCGGCCTACGCCACCTCCGTTGAGACCACCATCGTCCTCGACGACGCGTTCACCGGCCGGGGGATCGGGCGCGCCTTGCTGTCCGCGCTGCTGGATGCGGTGGTGGCATCCGGTGCCCACCGTGCCTACGCCATCATCGCCCTCCCCAACGACGCATCAGTCGCCCTCCACGAGCGGCTTGGCTACCGCGAGATCGGCGTCC
>CAYQZO010000041.1:0-6346 GCA_964421925.1 uncultured Acidimicrobiaceae bacterium | reverse complement strand
CTGGCTGCCAAACGTTCGAGGTCATCGAGGAGATGTTCAGGCCGCGTGCGAGCCGATCGGCGCGCACCGCGAGATCGGCGTCCTCGACGAAGTGGGCCACAAGATGGGCCGGTACTGGTCCACGGTGATCCTGGAGAAGGCCTTGGACTGAGCGTCGTTCGTGTCTGGAGCCCGCGTATACGGGGTCATTCACACACGCGACGCCCGACCGCCCGCGGAGGTGCAGGGAATCGAACCCCTCGGACCGCAGTGCGACCCGACACCGGTTTTGAAGACCGGGGAACCCACCAGGCGTCCGGACACCTCCGTGGCAGAAGTTACCCCGCCTACCATTTGGTCGTGCCCGATACCCCATCGCTCAGCGACGCCGACCTGACACTCCGCATCCCAAAGAAGGAGTACAACCACCGCCTCGCGGTCGCCCAGCAGCGAATCCTCCAGCTCCGCCTCCAGCTCGGCGGCAAGCTCGGCAGCGGGGACCTGGGCCCGCCGGTGTGCTGGGTCTTCGAGGGCTGGGACGCCTCGGGGAAGGGCGGAGCCATCAAGCGGCTCGACGCCCCCATGGATCCCCGGCACATCAGGGTGGTGCAGATCGCCGCTCCCACGCGAGACGAGCTTCGCCACCACTGGTTGCAGCGCTTCTGGCCCCAGCTCCCCGGGTGGGGCGGCGTCGCCGTGCTCGACCGCTCCTGGTACGGGCGGGTGCTCGTGGAACGGATCGAGGGCTTTGCTACCGAAGAGCAGTGGAAGCGCGCCTACGCCGAGATCCTCGACTTCGAGCAGACCCTCGTCGCCGAGGGGATGGTGTTCGCCAAGTTCTGGATGCACATCTCCCAGGACGAGCAGATGCGGCGTTTCCGGGCCCGGGAGAAGAGCCCGCTCAAGGGCTGGAAGCTGACCGATGAGGACTGGCGCAACCGGGAGAAGCACGACGAGTACGTGATCGCCGTGGACGAGATGCTCGACCGCACCTCCTGGGAGGGAGGCTGGTGGTACGTGGTCCCCGCCGAGCAGAAGCGCTACGGGCGCATCTTCGTGCTGGAGACGTCGGTCGCCCTCGTGGAGGCGGGCATGCGGGCACACGGAATGGAGCCGGTGCCCCGGTTGAAGAACTGAGCTACTGAGCTGCTGCCTTCTGGTACAGCTGCTCGATCTGGTCGCCGAACTTGGCCATCACCGCCCGCCGCTTCACCTTGAGGCTCGGCGTCAGCATCCCGTTCTCCGGGGTGAACTCCTCGTCGGTGAGTACGAAGGCCCGGACCCGCTCATAACCCTTGATCGGGCCCGACTGGCGGTTGATCTCCCGCTGGATGAGGTCGATCACCGCCTCTTCCTTGAACAACTGGTCGAGCGTCCGTTCCCCGAGGTCGTTCTCTGCGGCCCACGCCTGGAGGGCATCGACGTCGGGATAGATCACGGCCACGTTGAACGGCCGCTGCTCGCCGTACACCATGATGTTGGTGATGAACCCGGAGAGCTGGAGCTGCTCCTCGATGGGGGAGGGCACCACGTACTTGCCGTTCTCCAGCTTGTACTGCTCCTTGATCCGCCCCCGGATGGAGATGAACCCCTCTTCGTCGCGAGAGCCGAGGTCGCCGCTGCGGAATCCCCCATCCCCGGTGAAGACCTTGGCGTCCTCATCGGGCAGGTTGTAGTACCCCATCATCACGTTGGGGCCGTGGATCACGATCTCGCCGACGTCCTCGGTGCCGGTCACGTCGGTGTCGATGTCGATCCTCACCCCGGGGATTTCACGGCCCACGGTGCCAACCTTGCGGAATCCCGGGATGTTGGCCGCCGCCACCGGGGAGGTCTCGGTGAGCCCGTACCCCTCGTAGACGGTGAGGCCGAGTGCCGAGATGAACTCGGCCACCTCGGGGGAGATGGCGGCCCCACCGGAGATCGAGTACTTGAGCCGGCCCCCGAAGCGGTCCCGCACCTTGGAGAACACCAGCCGGTCGAAGAGGCCGTGCTGGAGGTCGGCGAGGGCGCTCGTCTTGCCCTCGGCGGCGAGCGCGGCGCGCTTGGCGGCGTTGGCCATGCCCGCGTCGAACAGCATCTTCTTGATCCCGCCCTCGCTGGCCATCAGCTTCTGCAGTCCGTCGTAGATGCGGTTGTACACCGTGGGGACCGACACCAGGATCGTCGGCTTGATGTCGGGGAGGTCGTCCATCAGCGTCTTCGCCGAGGTCAGTCCTACCGACGCCCCCGCCCCGATGATGAAGTGGAGCTCGACGGTCTGGCCGAACGAATGCGCCCAGGGGAGGAAGGAAGCGCTTCGATCTTCGGGACCGATGTCGAACAGGTCGGGGAAGGTGTTGATGTTGCTGGTCAAATTGGCGTGGGAGAGCATCACGCCCTTGGGGTTGCCCGTCGTCCCCGATGTGTAGATGAGCCCGGCGATGCTCTCCGGGTCGGGATGGGCCACCCCCAACTCGTTGGCAGCCCCCCGGGCGAGCAGCTCGTCGAAGGTGATGGCGTCGCCGCCGGCAGCGCCGTCGATCACCACGATCTGGGTGAGATCGGGAAGATCGCCGGCGTGATCGTCCAGCTGGGCCCGGATGCCGTCGTCGGCGACGATGGCGACCTTGGCACCCGAATCGGACAGGATGTACACCCAGTCCTTGGCCTGCTGCGCCTCGTACATCGGCACCCAGGCCGCGCCGAGGGTGTAGGTGCCGTAGGCGCCCACCGCCCACTCCACGCGGTTGTCGGCGATGATGGCGACCCGGTCCCCGGAACCGACTCCGAGCCCGGCAAGCCCGCCGCGGGCGTGCGCCACGGCCTCGCCGAAGCCCTTGTAGCTCAGCCACGACCAGCTGCCGTCGGACTGCTTGGTGCCGAAGAGAGGCCGGTCGGCGAAGCGAGCCACGCTCGACTCGAACAGGTCGGTCAGCGTCTTGAAGTCGGTGGGCATGGCGCTCCTCGTTCGGGTGTGCACAGGGTAGCGGTGGAGGTAGACCGGTCATTTGGCACCTTGGGATATCCTGCTTCCCATGTCACGCACCTTCGGCCAGATGGTGAGAGAAGCGCGGCTCGAGCGGCACCTGTCCATGGGTCAGCTCGCCGCCGCCGTCGACCGTTCCACCGCCTCGGTCCGCCGCTGGGAGCGCGACGACGGGCTGCCCTCGCCGGAGGTCATCGACGCCCTGGTGCTGCGCCTCGGCCTGGACAAGGGCGAAGTGGACCGGGTCACCGGTTTCGCCGAGCCGCAGCCGGTGGAGCCCTCGGAACCGACGACGATCGACGAGGGCGACCCCATCGACGTGGTTCCGCTCGCCGACGCCGCGGTTGCGGTCGAGGCGGCGCCGCTGGCGTCGGCGGCCCCCCAACCGACGATCGTCCCCAGGCCACCCGTCGTGTGGCCAACGTCATCGGCTCCGGTCACCGTTGTGGCGGAGGCGCCGGCCGACCAGAACATCCTGCAGAAGCTTCGGGATCCCGACCGCCCCTGGATCGGCTACATCCGGGCCCTGCTCACCATTGTCGTGCTCGGCGTCCTCGCTTACGTGCTGCTGTGGGCGGTTCCCGAGTTCCTCGACGCCTTCGGCGAGATGTGGGACTCCCTGTGGCAGGACGAAGGCGGAACTACGTCAGCGCTCGGATGAGCAATCCGGCCGCCCCGATCGTGGAAACGATCAGGATCCCGTAGCGGAGCTGCTGGCGGTCCACCCTGCCCTTCA
This sequence comes from uncultured Acidimicrobiaceae bacterium, assembly GCA_964421925.1. Classification (GTDB taxonomy): domain Bacteria; phylum Actinomycetota; class Acidimicrobiia; order Spongiisociales; family UBA5794; genus JACZST01. Next base: position 2,663 of record CAYQZO010000041.1, on the reverse strand, counting down.
CCCGACCGCTGAGCACGTAGCCGGCGAGCAACGACGGAAAGAGCACGGCGGCCAACCCGACATCACTCCACGCGATGTTGCCCGAGAGTGCACGGGCGGTGAGAGACACGGCGAGTCCGACGGTGAACACGACCGCCAGGTTCGACCGGGCCACCGGGCCCCGCTCGCCGGCGTAGAGCAGCGCCATCGGGGGGCCGCCCATCCCGGCCACCAGCCCGGTCACGCCCGAGAACGTGCCGGCTCCGAACTCGGTGAACGGGTTGCGGGCCACGACGTAGCCGGTCCCGATGATCGCCACCGCCGCCAACACGATGACGGCCAACGCCAGGTCCAGGCTGCGCTGGGTGACGACCGCGAGCAGAGCGACACCGAGCAGCGCACCGGGGATCCTGCCGACGAGGATCCAGCCAATTTGCCTCGGCTCGACGTGGCCCCGCTCTCGCCACGCCATGGTGACGGTGAGGGGGAGGGCGAGCACGATCACCGGCACCGGTGCGAGCCTCGGGTCGATCAACGCCAGCAGCGGTACCGACATCATGGCGAAGCCGATCCCGACCACCCCCTGGACGGCGGCAGCCGCAAACACAACGACGAAGGCGAGGATCCAGGCAACGAGGGGCATCGGTCATCGGAGGGTAGGAATGGTTGTGGTCTCCCCCGCGGCGTCCGCTTGCGGGGGAGGCGAGAACGCGGTTACCTCTCCGGCTATCGTCCCCTCCGGCCGACCTACGGGAGATACGTGCAGACACCAGTGGTAAGGCGCGGTGGGCGTCGCCGCTCGCTCATCGTGGTGCTTCTCGTCGTCACGGCTGCCGTCGTGCTGGCAGCGTGCTCGAGCGACCTGCCCCAGTCGGCGCTGAACCCCAAGTCGGCCGAAGCCGAGCAGATCGACGACCTGTGGAACCTGGTCCTCGTGCTGGCCGCCATCGTGTTCTTCGTCGTCGAGGCGCTCCTCCTGGTCGCCATCTTCTGGTTCCGCAAGCGAAAGAACGACGACCGCGAGCCGAAGCAGACCCACGGGAACACCCCGCTCGAGGTCGGCTGGTCGATCGTGCCCGCGGTCATCCTGGTGATCCTCGCCGTCCCCACCCTGCAGGCCTTGTTCGACCTGAGCAGCCCCGCCGAAGGCGACTATCTGGTGGTCGAGGTCACCGGACACCAATGGTGGTGGGAGTTCGAGTACCCCAGCCTCGTCGACGCCCAGGGCCGGCCCCTCGTCACCGCCAACGAACTCCACCTCCCGGTGGGCCGCACCACCGAGCTGCGCATGACCTCTACCGACGTGATCCACAGCTTCTGGGTGCCGCCCCTCGCCGGCAAACGCGACCTGGTGCCCGGCCTGGAGACCGCGATCAAGATCACCCCGGACGTGTCCCGAGCCGGCGAGGAGATCCCCGGCCAATGTGCCGAGTTCTGCTGGCTCGGTCATGCCGACATGCGCATGCTGGTATTCCTGGACAGCCCGGCCGATTTCGATACCTGGGCCCAGGGACAGCTCCAGCCGGCGATCGTACCCGACGACGGCCCGGCGGCATCCGGCTTCGAGATCTTCGCCGCCATCTGCACGGCGTGCCATCAGGCGGTCGTTGCCGGGCCCGAGGGCGTTGAAGTGATCGGAGAGAAGTACGGCCCCGACCTGACCCACTTCGGCTCCCGGACGACCCTCGGGGCCAGGGTCCTCACCAACACCAACGAGCACCTCGCCGAGTGGATCGACGACCCGGGCGCAGTGAAGGCGATGGCTCCCGAGCTGAACGACTTCGAGACGCCGCGTATCCTCGGCATGCCCGATTACGGTCTCGACGCCGAAGAGATCGCTGAGCTCGTAGCCCTCCTGGAATCATGGCGATAACCACCACGACCGAAGACCTCGGCTACACCCCGTCGACGGACGGGGTGTGGAGCTGGCTGACCACGGTCGACCACAAGCGCATCGGGATCATGTACGGCGTGTCGGCGCTCGTGTTCTTCGTGGTGGGCGGGCTGGAGGCCCTCTTCATCCGTGCCCAGCTCGCCGCCCCCGACGGCACCTTGATCTCTGCCGACGCCTACAACCAGCTGTTCACCATGCACGGCGTCACCATGGTGTTTGCGGTGATCATGCCGGTGGCCGCCTTCTTCCAGAACTACTTCGTGCCCCTCCAGATCGGTGCTCGCGACGTTGCCTTTCCCCGACTGAACGCCTTCTCCTTCTGGCTGTTCCTGTTCAGCGTGATCCTGATCTCGTCGTCGTTCTTCCTCGGCGGGTCGCCCGACGGCGCCTGGGTGGGCTACGCCAACCTGTCCACCGAGATCACCGAGTACGTGCGCATGGACTACTACGCCATCGGGGTCCAGCTGCTCGGCATCGCTTCCATCGGCTCGTCGGCGAACTTCATCGCGACCATCTTCACCATGCGCGCCCCCGGGATGACCATGATGCGGATGCCGGTGTTCACCTGGATGACGGTGGTCACCTCGTTCCTGCTCATCCTGTCGCTTCCGGTCATCGCCATCGGGCTGTGGCAGATGTTCTTCGACCGCAACTTCGGGACCCTCTTCTATCAAGCTCAGGCCGCCGGCGACCCGCTCCTCTGGCAGCACCTGTTCTGGATCTTCGGCCATCCCGAGGTGTACGTGCTCATCCTGCCCGCCATGGGCATCGTCTCCGAGACCCTGCCCGT
>CAYQZO010000040.1:4027-10278 GCA_964421925.1 uncultured Acidimicrobiaceae bacterium | reverse complement strand
GGCTCGGTAAACCCCATCCGGAGCAAGGTCGAGCAGGGACAGGGTGGCCCGCCCGCTACGTCCCGGGTAGACCGCACGAGGCCGGCGGCAACGCCGGTCCCAGATAGATGACCGTCCTCGACAGAATCCGGCTTATGACCGGGCTTGTCTTGTCAGAAGCGCCCTCCGCGAGGAGGGCGCTTCTGCCGCGACGAAGACTTCAGCCGGCGAGCAGGGTGGGGAGGGCGACGGCGACGACGATCATGGATACGACCTCGACGGCGAGGCGGAACCGGAACCAGGCACTCCACCGGCCGAGGCGGTCGTCGAACCCCGGTCCCCCGGCCAGACCGAACAAGGTCGCGTCCAACACCCTTCTGAATCGATCGTTCATGGGCGGCGAAGGTTAGGAGTCGGTCCGGGATGTGTTCGCAGCGACGGGCGCTCTAGACGGCGACCAGCTCTTCCTCGATCGGAATCCGTACCAGCGCCGTCCGCTGCCGGCGGTGATAGAGGAAAGTGCCGGTGACGCCCCTGGCGTACAGGTAGGTCAACAGGAAGGCGACGAAGAGGCCGGTGGCTCCGATGGCGGGATCGTCGAGGCGGAGGAGCACCTGGTTGACCATGAAGAAGCCGAGCAATGCCACCGCCGCGATCCGGCTCTTTCGGTAGACGCCGTAGGCGAGGCCGAGCAGGACGGTGGCAGAGACCAGGCTCCACCGGCTGGCGCCGGTGATGGGAAGGTCGAACACCTCGATCATGACCACGGTGAACACGATGAACGCCGACGACGCGAAGCCGGCGATCCAGGCGTTGCGAATGTGCTTCAAGGCACGCTTGTCCACCACGTATCAGCTATCGGCAGCCGGGGTGCCGAGATCAAGCAGATCAGCCCTGCAGGCGATCCCGCAGCTCCCGGACTTCCTTCCAGTAGCGGTCGAGCTCGTCGACGAAGGCCTTGGAGTCCTCCTTGAGAGATTCGCCGAGGTCCTTGTGGCGGCGACCGAAGGCGAGGATGGCAAAGCGGGCGCCCCGGAAGTAGACGGGCAGGTCCTCCAGCCGCATCGCCCGGGGACCGGGCTCAGGGGTACCGGCCTTGGGCGGTTCCTGGGTCGTCGCCGGGAGCCCGAGCTCGCGGGCCCGTTCCAGGACCTGGTCCTCGGGGAGGCGATCGGCGTAGTCCCGGGATACGAAGCGGAAGGCCTCGTTTCCCTCCCGATCGATCAGGATCACCGCGGGGAGGGCGAGATTGCGCTCGTCCACACGGTCGACGACGCCGAGCGGCTCGATCGCCTGGCTGCGGTCAGGATCCGCCAGCAACGGAAAGGGGAGGTCGAGCTTGCCCACCATCGCTGCGTTCTGTCCCACCGAGTCCACCGAGATGGACACGATGCGGCATCCGGCGTCGAGGAACTGCTGGTGTCGCGAGGCCAGGCTGACCAGCTGGCCGAGGCAGTACGGTCACCAATCGCCGCGCAAAAAGACGAGGAGGACCGCAGCGTTCTGGTCCGACAGGGTCCACGGCGCTCCGGCCTGGTCGAGCAGCGTGAAATCCGGCATGGATGCAGCGTAGGCGGCGGGCATGCGACTAGGTGGCGTCCACCTCGACGATATCGCCCACACGGATGATGCCCCCCTTGGTGACCGTGGCCGAGATCCCGGCTCGTCCCTTGAGGGCTTTCCGGGCGCCGGGGGCGACGCCGGCCTCGAGGGTCTCGCAGGGTGCGCAGTCCCGCCACACCGCGACCTCCACCTCCCCGATCCGGATCCCGGTGCCGTGGGTGCGGGGCAGCGCGTCGAGGGTGACGGTGAGGTTGCGCCGCGTCGACCCGGGGACGATGCGATCCATGCCGAGTTCGGCGGCGCCCCGGTCCAGCTCGCCGGCGCACACGATGGTGACGTTTCGGACCGACCCGAAATAGCGGTCTCCCTCGAGTCCTTTGCCGGCGACGGCATGCACCTCGTCGACCGACACCGGCTCGGCGCCGTGGCGTCCGGCGATATGGATATGGGTCACGGTGCCGGTCATCGCCGAATCGCCTCCTCCAGGGCTATGGCCAGGCCTTCCGGGGACAGCTCGCCGCCCAGCGGCCTGACCGGGATCGGGTACCGGTTGCCGTCGTCGGTCTCGACGATGACCCCTTTGCCGGCGGGCGTGACGGTAGCGATGTCACGGATGGGGATGGTGCGGGGCCGGAGCCCGAGGCTCACCGTCACCAGCGTCTCGTCCACCAGCAGCGCGGGCTCGCCGTTCTGGTGTCGCCGCCACATCGCCGCCGTGGGCACCACCACCGAGGCGGCGGCAGCGATGAGGAGCACGTCGAGGACCGTCTCCCAGGGTTGGGCGAGCACACCGGGAAGGATCAAGAGGAGGATCACCCCCACGACCAGCACGACCGCACCGATCACCGCGCGGTTCAAGTACTCATCGCTGAATGGGATGACAAGGGGAGTCACGTCACTCTCGCTGGGTCGAACGCGACCCTAGCCCCGCCCCATCGAGCGGCTGCACATCCTCGGGCAGCGTGGCCTTCCACGCACGAGCCTCCCGAGCCGGTCCGGCACCCACTCCGATCGGAACCGCACGCGAAGGGAGGGCCCGGAGGCCCTCCCTCGTTTCGCGCTGACTCCCACGGAAGTCACTCGAAATCCATCGTCACCGCTTTGTGCAGCGCCCAGCCGACCACGGCCCCGATGAGGGGGGCAATCCAATACACCCACTGGTCCTCCCACACCCCGCCGGCGACCCCGGACCCGAGGGAGCGGGCCGGGTTCACCGAGGCTCCGGTGAAGGGAATCAGGGCGAGGTGGACCACCACCAGGGTGAGGGCGATGGCGAGAAAGGCGGTGTTCGAAGAGGTCGCGCTCTTCACCACCTTGAGGATCACCACGACGAAGATGGCGGTGAACACCGCCTCGAAGGTGAAGGCCTTCCAGATATCGAGGTTGCCGAAGGTGGTGGCGGTCGCTGCCACGGCCGCCTTGTCGGTGGCAGCGAGCAGGGTGAACCCGGCCAGGATGCCGCCGATGATCTGGACCACCCAGTACTGGAGGGTGAGCGCCACCCCCATCCGGCCGTCCAGGAGGAAGGCCAGGCTCACCGCCGGGTTGAAGTGCCCACCGGAGACCTCGCCAAAGGCGTACAGCCCGGCGAGGAGCGCCAGGCCGAAGCCGAACGAGACCAACACGATGTCGACGCCGCCGTAGGCGTTGATCGAGGCCAGGATTGCCGTCGCCCCGCCGAGCACCAGCACGTAGGTGCCGAGCAGCTCGGCGAGCAGCTTGCGGGCTTGCCAGTCGGCAAGCAGATCTGCGGTCCGATTCTCGCTGGTCACACATACCTCCCTCGAGTCCCATCGTTCCGACCCCAAACCCGGCGAATGGGTTTCACCTCCTCCCTAACCTCGCGCCATGACCCAGTTCGCCTACTTCTGCGGTCACGAGCAGTTCCAGCCAGAGACCCTGGTCGGCCACGCCGTCCTCGCCGAGGAGGTCGGGTTCGATGCCGTCATGATCTCCGAGCACTTCCACCCCTGGGTCGACGACGTGTCCGCTTCCGGGTTCGCCTTCTCCACCCTGGGCGCGGTGGCGGTGGAGACCGACTCGGTGGACATCGTCACCGCGGTCACCACTCCGTTGTTCCGGTTCCACCCCGGGGTGATCGCCCAGATGGCCGCCACCGTTGATCGCCTCTCCGGGGGACGGTTCATCCTCGGCGTGGGCACCGGGGAGAACCTCAACGAGGGGCCGCTCGGCTACCCGTTCCCCGAGTACGCGGAGCGGGCCGCCCGCATGGAGGAGGCCCTCGCCATCATGCGCCGCCTCCTCGACGGTGAGAAGCTCTCTTTCGATGGCGAGTACTACTCGACGGACCGGGCCAAGCTGTACAGCCCGCCTCTGGGTGACGTGCCCATCTGGATGGCCGCGGGCGGACCGAAGTCGGCGGCGCTTGCCGCCCGCATGGCCGACGGGATCATCACCTCGGTGAAGGAGACCGCCGAGACCATCGAACGGGTGGTCGACCCGGCCAGGCAGGCGGCCTCAGCGGCGGGACGGCCGGCGCCGACGATCGCGGCAAGCCGGTGGTCGATCTACGCCGACACCCCGGATGAGGCCTGGGAGACCCTGGGGGCCTGGCGCGGGTTGCGCGCCCCGGGGCGACTGGAAGCCGTGGATCCCAAGGAGCTGCGCATCAAGGCCGACGAGATGGACCGCAGCGAGATCCTCTCCCGGTACTCGATCGTCCACTCCCCCGACGATCTCGTCGCCGTGTACACGCCGCTCATCACCGAGCTCGACGCCGATGTCGTGGCCATCCAGGCAACCTCACTCGATCAAGAGGCGACCATCAAGATGCTCGGCGACGAGGTGCTCCCCGTGCTCAGGGAGACGGCTCTGCGAGCGGGGTGACCGCGCTGATCAGCGCCATGGCCTGGGTGGTGAATGCGTCGTCGTATCGCCCGGAGGTGATCGCCGCCCACATCGCCGGCACCACGGTGCTCTCGTATGCGGTGCGAACCGCATCGCCATCCTCGCCTGCGGGCAGCGCTGCGTAGTGGCGGGCGAGGGCGTCGACGAAACCGGGGGCAAGGGTGGCGAGGAGATCCACCTGGCGGTTGGGATCGTCGCGGGTGAAGATCACACCTTCCCTGCCACCCTGCCCGCGCACCAACACCGCGGCGAAACGGACACCCTCGGCATGGAGCTCCTCCGCTGCGCCGGCTCCGAGGTCGCTCAGGGGGTAGCCGGCGAAGGACTCGAACCCGGGGCCGAAGGATGCCCAGTACCCGGCCGCCACCGACTCGGGCACGCCGCCGGTGAGCATGGCTGCGGTTTCGGCGGTGGGGAGGTCGTTCTCGACGGCGATGACCAGGGCGAGTGCCGGCGCGAAGGTCAGCATCGTCGCCGATCCGTAATCGGCACCGTCGACGGCGGCAAGCCACTCCTCCACGACCGTCGACGGCGGGTCGACGACCGCCGGATCACCGTCGCACGCAGCGAGCAGCACCACGCCGAGAACGAGAACGACGGAGAGAGACCGGCCCATAGGCGGGCAAGTGTACGGTGGCCGCCGTGAACTCCACCGTGGTCAAACCGCTGATCCTCGGCGTCGCCGCCGGCTCCGTCGCCGGGCTGCTCGGCATCGGGGGCGGGATCATCGTTGCCCCCGGGCTCGTGCTCTTGCTCGGGGTGAGCCAGCGGGAAGCGTCCGGCACCTCCATCGCCACCATCGTGGCCTCCTCGGGGGCGGCGCTCACGGCCTTCGGGATCAGCGGCAACGTGAACCTGGGTGCGGCGGTCCCGATCTTCATCGGCGCTGCGGTGGGGGCGGTGCTCGGCGCCCGCATCGCTTCTCGCGTTCCCGAGCGCTTCCTCACCGCGGCATTTGCCGTGGTACTGCTGGTGGCCGGAATCAGGATGCTGGTATGACCGAGATCGTCGGATTCATCGCGCTCGGACTCGTGGCCGCCACCATCGCCGCCGCACTCGGCGTCGGGGGAGGGGTCATCTACGTGCCCGTCCTCGTCGTCGCGTTCGGTTTCGAGCAGCACCTGGCGCAGGGAACCTCACTCGCCATCGTGTTTCCTGCCGCCGTCATCGCAACCGTGGCCCACGCCCGCCACGGCAACGTTCGCTGGCGCCTGGCGGTCCCGATCGCGGTCGGCGGAGTCAGCGCCGCCTTGCTGGCAGCGTGGCTGGCCATCGGGCTCGACCCCGAGGTGCTGCGCCGCATCTTCGGGGCGTTCCTGCTGGCGGTGGCCGCCCGCATGGGGTGGCGGGCCTACCGGCTCAACGCCCGATCGGAGCCTGCACCTGGCCCGTCGTCAAAAACGCACGCCTCGCCGCCCGATCCGTGAGCCCGGCGCGCCAGGCGAGCACCATCAAGTAGGCGAGCCCTGCCGCTTCCCCTGCCCACATCACGGGATTGGTGAACAGCCAGCTCAGGTAGTCCCCGACCGTGGCAAAGCCGCTCGGGGTGAACTCGAACCCGAACAGCGGCCACCACAGCGTCTCCGGGAGCGCCCACATGGCGTCGAGGACCAGCTGGAGCAGCATCCCGACGGCCACCGCCATCCAGCGTCGGCGAGGCCGGCCCCGTCGGGTGGCGACGAGCACGGCGACCATCACCGCGGCCGAGACGAGGAGGGTGTGGGTGAAGAGCCGGACGTGCCCGAACACGGGCCACACCGCGAGCCCGATCGGTGTGTCGACGAGGTCTGCCAGCCAGGCGCCGAGGATGAGGAAGCGCAGGTCCATCTTGGGGTCGCGGA
>CAYQZO010000040.1:0-4017 GCA_964421925.1 uncultured Acidimicrobiaceae bacterium | reverse complement strand
TGCGATGGCGACCGATGCTCCGGCGTGCCAGAAGAGCAAGCTACGGAACGAGGATGGCCCGGCAGTGGATGCAGCGGGGCGGATCTTCCTGGCGGGCTTCGTGCTCCTCGGCAGCGGAGAGCTTGAGATGGCAGGCGCCGCACACCACGTCGCTGAGCTCGCCGACGACCTGCTGGCCCTCCCGGCTCAGCCGCAGCTCGGTGTACAGCTCCAGGATGGCTTCGTCCACGAGCGGGATGATCTCGGCCTTGCGCGCTTCCTGGACGGCGATCTCGGCGTCGATGCGGGACCACTCCGCCTTGATGGCGGCCTCCAGGGCGTCCTTGGTCGCCTGGGCCTCGGTGACCGACTCATCGAGACCGGCACTCTCGGCTTCGCCCGTCTCCAGGCTCTCCATCAGCTCAAGGGCCTCGTCCTCCATCGATGACACCTTCTTGCGCAGCATCTCGACCTCCTGGCGGAGGAAGTCGGCATCGCGGGCCGAGAGGCCCCCGGCATACAGGCGCATCTCCTCGGTGTCCGCCTTCGCCCTGGTGAGCTCGAGCTCGCCGTTGGTCTTGTCGAGGGCCCGGCTGGTGTCCTTCACCGCGGTGGCCGCCGCGTCGCGCTCGACGGTGAGCCGTCGCAGCTCCGAGTCGGCGAGGCGGTACTCGTCGAGCGCCGGCAAGGTCTGCCGCTGGTCGATGAGGCGGTCGATGGCGCTGTCGACGTGCTGCAGATCGAGGAGGTCGGCGAGGCTCTTCAGCTCTTCCATGCCGTCTCCTCCCACGGGTCTGGATCCATGAAGGTCAGGTCGATGGTGTCGGGGCCGATTCCGGAAACGAGATCGTACAGGGTCTTGACGCCGGGCCGTTCGGTCGGGGTGTGACCGGCATCGATGACGGCCATGTCGAGGTCGAGGGCACGTTGGGCGCGGTGGTGCCCGACGTCGCCGGTGACGAGCGCCTGAGCGCCGGCGGCAGCCGCCGACTCGACGAAATCACCACCGGACCCGGGGATCACCGCAACCCGCTCGACCTCCTTGCCGCTGCTGGTGACGCGGACCGAGGTATTGAGCTGCTCCGCCACCGTCTCGCCGAGGGCGGAGACGGCGACGGGTGTTTCAAGCGACCCGAGTCGACCGATCATGCCCGCGTTGGACTCCACCTCGTACACATCGAACACAGGGGTCTCGTAGGGGTGGGCTGCGACGAGCGCCTCTACGACCCGGTCCCTCCGGATGGTGGGGACGAGCATCTCGAGGCGGACCTCGGCTTCGGCGTTCATCTCCCCGTGGCGCCCGGAGAACGGGTCCGACCCCGAGCCCGGGATGAAGGTCCCCGTGCCCTCGGCACGAAACGAGCAGCCCTGATAGTTGCCGATGACCCCGGCGCCGGCACTACCAAGGGCGTCGGCAACCCCGTCCACCTTGTCGGCCGGCACGAAGGTGACCAGCTTCGAGGTCCCGCTCCGCCAGGCGGGAAGGAATCCGCTGACCTGGATGAGACCGATCGCGGCAGCCAGTGCGTCGGCGGTGCCGCCCGGTGCGCTGTCGAACGCGGTGTGCACCACGAGCAGGCTCGTCCCCAGCCTGGAGAGTCGGTAGGCGCGGCCCTCGGCGTCGGCGCCGGCGGTGAACGAGCGGGTGGAGTGGAACAACAGGGGGTGGTAGGTCACCAACAGGTCCACCGGAGCGCTCTCCAGGGCGGCGACCACCGGTTCGGTGACCTCGTGGCAGACCGCGATCGACTCCACGATGGCTTCGGGGTCGCCCACCTGGAGGCCGACCGGATCCCAGCCGGCGGCGCCGTCTGCGGGAGCGATGGCATCGATCTCGTGGCGGACGCTGGCAACGGTGAACGACATCGGCGGCGATGGTACCCGGGGGTCAGCCGATTCGTTTGTCGACGCTGACCATCCCATCGTGGAACCGCGGCGGTGAGTACCCCAGCCCTGCGAACAACCCGGCGACCGCATCGTTCTCTCGCAGATAGACGGCGGTGAGCCGATCCATGCCATGGGCCGCGGCGGGAGCTTCGAGCCGCTCGACCAGAGCGCGGCCAAGGCCCTGGCGACGCCAGTCCGGATGCACGACCACGGCGACCTCGGCCGTGCCGGGGTCGGTGAGGCCCTCGTAGCGGGCAACTCCAACCCCATGGCCCTCGTCGTCGATGGCGACGAGGGCCAGGCGGCGGACGTAGTCGACCTCGGCCAGGTAGTGGATCTGCTTCGGGCCCAGGTGTGGGGCTGCGGTGAAGAAGCGATGGAGCAAGGTCTTGGCATCGGCTTGCTCGAGCGCACGGGCGATCTCGTCGGAGTCTGCGGGGAGGATCGGGCGGAGGAACACCTTGCGCCCGTCGGCAAGCGAGATGTGCTCTTCGAGGTGGGCCGGATACCCGGCCGGGGTCTGCATCGAGCTGAGTGTACGGACGGTGCCGCGCTTCCGGCGCCCGCTGGGCGGCTGTGACTAGCCCGCCGGTGGAAGAACGAGTAAACCCCCCTCCGCCCCTGCTGCGTGTAACCGCTGAGAGTAGCTGTTCACCACTATCTGTTCCAGGAGGAGACCATGCAGCTGTGGAGACGACAGATCGCGATCTTCGGCCTCGCCTTTTCCCTCGTGATCGCCGGCGGTGTCGCACTGGCCGCGGTCGGGACCATGAGCGGGCCGCCCGACGATGGGGCTGCCTCCATCGATGCCGCCTCCGCGGAGCTCGAGGGCGATCACGACGAGACCACCACCACGACCACCATCGCCGAGAAGGAGCACGAGGAGGACGGCGAAAAGGGTGACGACACGTCGGACGGTGAGGGTGACCATGAGGAAACCACCACCACGACCACCATCGCCGAGGAGAAGGACGGCGACGACGGCGAGAAGTCCGGCGACGAGGGCGAAGAGATCAAGGACGAGGAGGACACCACGCCTCCCGGATTCGAGATCCTCTCCCCCGCCGATGGCACGCACTTCAAGGAGAAGGTGGTGACCTTCTCCGGGTACGTGGAGCCGGGCGCGACCGTGACGCGCGGCAAGTACACCGCCAACGTCGAAGGCGACCACTGGTCGATCGCCCTGGTGCTCTCCCCCGGCAAGAACATCGTCGGCTTCGTCGCCACCGATGCCGCCGGCAACAAGGCGGACGACTCCGTGACCCTGTACTACGACGCTCCCACGGACAAGGAAGACGGGGGTGACGGCGGCGGCGAGGACAAGGTGGAGTGGTCGGCCCATCAGAAGTACGGCTCGTGCGGCGAGAGCCCGCCCTACGACGTCTTCTACGGCACCGCACCCGCAGGCACCAAGGTGTTCGTGGGCTCGCCCTACGGCAGCGGGAGCACCACGGCCGGCGCCAGCGGCCACTGGGAGATCAAGGTGAAGTTCTACGAGGTTCCGCCGGGCAAGAGCTTCGAGGTGGTGATCGAGTCCAGCAACGGCAACCGCAAGGTCTTCGGCTTCACCTACACCGGCGGCGAGGGCGAAGGCGGCGGAGAAGGCGACAAGTAATCCCCCGAAGAAGCGGGATCCACAACGCAGGGGCCGCCCACACGGGCGGCCCCTGCTCGTGGAACATCGTCGGCCCCGGTAGCGTTGTCTGACCATGTTCTCCACACGCAAGACCACCATGCCCATGCCCGACACCGCTCTCCCCGGCAGGGATGAGCCGATCTCCATTTCGGGCACTCACTTCGTCACCGGCGCCTCCATCCTTCCTCCGTTCCCGGAGGGGACCGAGGTCGCCTACTTCGGAATGGGGTGCTTCTGGGGCGCCGAGCGCGAGTTCTGGAACCTCCCCGGCGTCTACACCACCGCCGTGGGCTACCAGGGCGGGTACACCCCGAACCCCACCTACGAGGAGGTGTGCACCGGTCTGACCGGCCACACCGAGGCCGTGCTCGTGGTGTACGACCCGACACAGATCGAGTACGGCAAGCTGCTCACCGCCTTCTTCGAGGCGCACGACCCCACCCAGGGGATGCGCCAGGGCAACGATCGGGGCACGCAGTACCGCTCCGCCATCTACACCACCTCGCCGGAGCAGC
>CAYQZO010000039.1:0-10332 GCA_964421925.1 uncultured Acidimicrobiaceae bacterium | reverse complement strand
CGAGCTCAACCACGAGCGGCGCAAGATGATGGTGCGGGACCGCACCTTCACCGCCGGATTGGAGGCGGTGTTCCGCAACACGGTGAGCATCGGAACCGGACTCATCCTGATCCTCGCCGCCGGGTCGCTGGACACCACGGGAAACGCCGGCTTGACGGTGGGCGAGTTCAGCCTGTTCGTCTTCCTGCTCGGCGGGGTCACCGATTCGGCGTTCTTCATCGGGCTGTACCTGGCGCGCCTCAAGCAGGCGTCGGTGTCTTCGGAGCGAATGGTGTCCCTGATGCGGGGTGCCGAGTGGACCGACCTGGTCGCCCCCCACGACCTGGACGGGACCGGACCGGCGCCGGCAGCGGTGGAGGCGCCGGTGATCGTGTCCGCCAACGGAGCGCCGCTGCTCTCCACCCGCGGCCTGAGCTACCACTACCCCTCGTCGGGAGGCGGCGTCGAGAGCATCGACCTCGAGGTGGCGTCGGGCACCTTCGTGGTGATCACCGGACGAATCGGCGCCGGCAAGACCACGCTGCTGCGCGGCATCCTCGGGTTGCTGCCCGCCGATGGGGAGATCCGGTGGAAGGGGCACGTGGTCGATGATCCGGCGTCGTTCATGGTGCCACCCCGCACCGCCTACACGCCCCAGGTGCCGCGCCTGTTCTCGCTGACCCTGCGGGACAACCTCCTCCTCGGCTTGGATCGCAGCGACGAGGAAATCGACCACGCCATCTACACCGCCACCATGGAAGAGGACCTGGCCGCCATGAGCGCCGGGCTCGACACCCTGGTCGGCCCGCGCGGGGTACGCCTCTCCGGTGGCCAGGTGCAACGATCGGCGGCGGCGCGCATGCTGGTGCGCGACCCGGAGCTGTACGTGTTCGACGACCTGTCGAGCGCCCTGGACGTCGAGACCGAGCAGGCGCTGTGGGACCGGCTGTTCACCGATGCCGCCCACGGTACCGCGCTCGTCGTGTCGCACCGGCGTCCCGCCCTGCAGCGGGCCGATCAGGTAATCGTGGTCAAGGACGGGCGCGTCGATGCGGTCGGGACGGCCGACCAGCTCCTGGAGATCAGCCAGGAGTTCCGTCGGCTGTGGTCGGGGGACTTCGCGAGTGACTAAACGCGCATTGGTCACGACAGCGCGCCGGTGGCGAGCTAGGTTCGCCAGCATGAGGGGTTCCGTAGCGCTCGTGCTCACAGCCGGACTGCTCGTCGCCGCCTGCGGGGCATCCGTGGACGAGGCCCGGCTCGACCTGACCGCCGACGAGCGCGCCCTCGCCGGCTACTTCGCCGACGTCTACGCGCTGCAGAGCGATCAGCTCGCCGCTAGCGCGGAGCTCATACCAAGCGACGAGACCCTGGATGCGTTAGCCAGCGGCACCATCGACGAGGAGGCCTACCAGGAGCGGAACCTGGCGGATACCCGCGACGTCTGGGCGGCTTGGCTCGCGGGCATGGATGCGCTCGAACCGCCACCGGCCGCGGAAGGATTCCACAGCGCCGATGTGGCCATGATCGAACGGGCCGCCACCGAGCAAGACGCCTTGCTCGAGGACCTGGCCAGCCCCGACACTGCGGTTTCCTCTCAGGCCATCGGTGACTTCGGCATCCTCATGCAGGAGCTCGTTCAGGACTCGCGGGAGCTGCAGGAACAGGGCGCCGCCCTGCTCCTCGACGTCCTCGCCGGGCAGACCCACCCCGAGGCGGTCTACATGAGAGAGCTGCTCGGGCTGACCACGTCGGAGCGTATGAGTCAGCTCGAGTCGTTCTTTGCCGGATTCGAGGCGTTCAGCGGCTCCGATCCGGACGCGCTGCTCACCCAGCTCCAGACCGGCATCGACCTGTTCGAGGCGATGGCGGCCGAGTACGAGTCGATCACCCCGCCGACGAACTGGGCCGACACCCATCAAGAGCAGATCGGGTTGCTCCACGAGGGGGCAAGCCTGTACCGGGATCTCGGCGCGTTGCTCACCGCCGATCCGAGCACCGTGGACTTCGCCGACCTGGAAGCCCTCGTACGTGACTCGGTGGCACTGGCACGGCGCTCGCCACAGGTTCAAGCCGATCTGTTCGCCGCCATGTCGGAGTACTTCGAATCGCTCGAGTAGGAGCAAACGCGACTCCCAACCGCTTCATCGTCACCGGGGCACCAGGGACCGGGAAGAGCGCCGTACTCGCCGCGGTCGGCGACGCCATCCCGCATGTCGTGGAGCCCGCGCGGCCCGTGCTCGTCGAGCTGCGGGCCAAGGGTCTCGACCCCGCCGATCCGACGATCTTCATGGATGCCCTCCTCCGCTGGTCGATCGACGCCTACCACTCGATCGACGATGACGAGCCGGTGCTGTTCGACCGGGGAATTCCCGATTGCATCGCTTACGCCGAATGGATCGGCGCCGACACAGCCCCGAGCCGGGATGCCGCCGCCCGGCACCGCTATCAGCAGACGGTGCTGGTGTTCCGACCCTGGGAGGCCATCTACACCACCGACGAGGAGCGGACGATGTCGTTCGAGGAGACCGCCGCCTGGCAGCCGATCTTCGAGCGTGTCTACCGGGAGCTCGGTTACGACCTCGTCGAGGTGCCCGCGGCCCCGATCGCGGAGCGCGCCCGGTTCATCACCGACGTCGTGCTCAGGGACGGGTGATCGAGATCACCTCGACCAGGAAGGTGAGCGTCTTGCCTGCCAGCGGGTGGTTGGCGTCGAGGACGACCGTGTCCTCCTTGACCTCGAGGATCACGGCGGACTGCCCGTTGGTGAGGTACACCTCGTCGCCCACCTGGACGTCGGACTGTGACTCGCCGTACGGGAGCTCGAGGATGAACTCGTCGGAGGGCTGCCCGTACGCCTCCTCGGGCGGGATGGAGCAGGTCCGGGTGTCACCGACGGCGAGGCCGCGCACCGCGTCGTCGAAGCCGGTGATCACCTGCCCCGAGGCGACGGTGAAAGAGAGTGGTGTGCCCCGGTCGTACGAAGAGTCGAACTGCTCTCCGTCGTCGAGCGTTCCCTGGTAGTGGATCTCGACCGCGTCGCCGTCCTGGACGGTCATCCCTGCGCCGGCGGTCTCGACCGTCGTGCTGCACAGCTCGACGCCGGAGGTGGCGCCGTCTGCCGCGCCCTCATCCGAGCCGCAGGCGGTCACGATCAGGGCTAGGGCAACCAGCAGGAGGAAGGCGCGCTCAGGCATGAAGGGATCTCCGTCGATAACTGTGAATAGCGGAGCCTACGGCGTACCCTTTGATAGCGATGGAGAGCGACATGACCAACCCGGACCTCACCAGCGATGCGGTCGCCTTCATCGACGCCTGGCTGAGTGAGCACTCGTGGTGGGCAGATCCGCGCACCATCGACTTCGCCCTCGACGTCCGGGCCATCCTCGCCGACCCCACCGAGCTCGACGACGAGCTCGAAGCGGAGACGACGGCCTCGGTTGGAGCGAAGAGCTCCTAGCTCAAAGCTGACCGCCGTTCATTGCCTATCCTCGCCTCATGGCTGAGTACGACCCTCCCCTTCGCGACATCAAGCTCGTCCTCCACCACATCGCCGGCATCGACGAGATCGTCGAGTACCCCGGCTTCGAGCACGTCGACGCCGACACCATCGCCGGCGCACTCGACGAAGCGGGCCGATTCATGGCCGAGGTCGTCGCCCCTACCAACCGGGTGGGCGACACGATCGGGGCCCGATTCGCCGACGGGTCGGTCACGACCCCCGAGGAATTCCACAAGGCGTGGAACCAATACGTCGAGGCCGGATGGAACGCGGTCAGCGGACCGCTGGAGTACGGCGGCCACGGCTTCCCCGAAACGGTCAAGTTCGCCATCTCGGAGATGTTCGTCACCGCCAATCTGGCCTTCTCGCTGAACCCCATGCTGACCGGATCTGCCATCACGGTGCTGCGCGACTTCGCCGACGACGCCCTCCGTCACACCTTCCTGGAGAAGCTGGTCAGCGCCGAGTGGACCGGGACCATGGTCCTGACCGAGCCGCAGGCGGGATCCGACCTCGGAGCGCTGCGGACGAGCGCCGTGCAAGACGACGACGGGAGTTACCGGCTCAACGGCTCCAAGATCTTCATCACCTGGGGTGACCACGACCTCGCCGACAACATCGTGCACCTGGTGCTGGCGAGGCTGCCCGACGCGCCTCCCGGGACCAAGGGAATCTCACTGTTCGTCGTCCCCAAGTTCCTGGTCAACGACGACGGCAGCGTCGGAGAGCGCAACTCGGTCACGACGGTCTCCATCGAGGAGAAACTCGGCATCCACGGCAGCCCTACCTGCGTGCTCTCCTTCGAAGACGCCACCGGCTACCTCCTCGGAGAACCCCACCAGGGCATGCGCTACATGTTCGCCATGATGAACCAGGCACGGCGCGAAGTGGGCCTCGAGGGGCTCGGCGTCGCCGAGCGTGC
Source organism: uncultured Acidimicrobiaceae bacterium (assembly GCA_964421925.1). Classification (GTDB taxonomy): domain Bacteria; phylum Actinomycetota; class Acidimicrobiia; order Spongiisociales; family UBA5794; genus JACZST01. The sequence continues at coordinate 5,929 of CAYQZO010000039.1, read as the reverse complement.
CTACCAGCTCGCCGTTCGCTACGCCATGGAGCGACACCAGGGCCGGGCGACGGGAGCGGCCAAGGACGAGACCTCTCCGATCATCGACCATCCCGACGTGCGCCGCATGCTGGTGACGATGAAGGCCTACATCGAGGCGTGCCGGGCGTTGCTCTACGACACCGCCGCCGCAGCCGAGCGCAGTCACCGCCACCCCGACGAGGCCGCCCGGGAGGATGCAGCCGGCCGGGTCGCGTTGCTCACTCCGGTGGCCAAGGCGTGGTGCACGGACGTCGGGGTCGCCATGACCTCCATCGGGCTCCAGGTACACGGCGGCATGGGCTTCATCGAAGAGGCGGGTGCGGCCCAGCACTACCGGGACTCGCGCATCACGCCCATCTACGAGGGCACAAACGGCATCCAGGCCATCGACCTGGTCGGGCGCAAGCTCTCAATGGACGACGGTTCGGTGATGCGGCGCTACCTCGATGAGATCGACGCACTGGACGACGATCTCGCCGCCGCAACCGACCCCCGGCTCGCAGTGGTCCGCACCCGGCTCGCCGAATCGGTTCGCCGGCTTCGCGAGGTCACCGAGTGGCTGCTCGCCGGCGATGACCAGCGCGATGCGCTGGGGGCTGCCACCCCGTACCTGGAGCTGTTCGGCACCGTGGCCGGCGGCGCCTATCTGGCACGGCTCGCCCTCGCGGCTCAGGACAGCGATGACTCGTGGCTGGATTCCAAGATCGACACGGCCGTGTTCTACGCAGGCAACATCCTCCCCAAGGCAAGCGGGCTCGCGGCCGCGGCGACCTCGGGCGCAGCGATGCTCTTCGCCGTCGCCACCGAGGATCTGGCCCCGCGATGATCGAAGGCGATGGCGCCCGAGGCGCCGCCTTCTTCGACCTCGACCGCACCATCATCAGCGGCTCCTCGGTGTTTGCCTTCGGCGTGGCGGCCTACCGGGCCGGCATGCTCGCCAACAAGGATCTGGCCAGGGACGCGCTCAATGCGCTCACCTTCCTCATCGCCGGGGCCTCGGACCAGAAGACCGAGGCGGTGAAGAACCGCGTACTCGGAGCCATCGCCGGCGTGGAGGTCGCCGAGCTCGCCGAGCTCGGCGACCAGATCATCCCGGCCCTCGAGGAGGACGTCCGACGCGAGGCGCGAGGTCTCATCGACCTGCACCACGCCGCAGGACGCGACACCTACATCGTGTCGGCCTCACCGGTGGAGATCGTCGACCCGTTCGCCAAGGCCATCGGCATGACCGGCGGCATCGGCACGGTCGCCGAGGTCGAGAGCGGCGTGTACACCGGCGGGCTGGCGGAGCCCTTCTGCTACGGCCGGGGCAAGGCAGACGCGGTGCGCAAGCTGGCAAGCGAGATCGGCTACGACCTCGAGATCTCCTACGCCTACACCGACTCGGTGGGCGACCTCCCAATGCTGGAGGCCGTTGGCCACCCGGTGGCGGTCAACCCGGACCGGGGTCTGGAGACCATCGCCACCCAGCGCGGCTGGCCCATTGTCGAGTTCTCCCGGACCCGCAAGAAGGTGGTCAAGCGCACCACCGCCGCGCTCGGCGCCGCCGGGCTCGCCGCCCTCGCGTATGCGGCGGGCCGGGGGGCGGGCAAGCGTTCCATGGCCGGACGCGGGCTCCTGGAGCGCGTCCGGGGCTGACCCCACCGCGTACCCAGGGTTCTCGTCCCGCTCTACGTCGACGTCAGCCCACAGAACGCCGACTCTGGTCTGTCGCTACCCGCCGATGTTGACCGTGCGCCCTCTTCCCCAAGCGCCACTGCCGTAGTTGCCGAGATCGGCGAGGAAGGCGACGATCACGACGACCCAGCCGAACCCGGTCACGCCCTGTCCCGGTGCGTACATCAGCACGTAGAACATCGTGGTGAAGGGAAGGAAGATGATGCCGAGCACCGTCAGCCACCACTCGTCGATGGCACGCTCCACGAAGTCGGTGAAGATCCACAGGAACAGCACCGTGAGGCGGGGCACGATGGACCCGGCCACGGCCAACAGACAGCACCCGCAGGGCATGAACGGTCCTCCCCTCGCTTTGTGCTCCTACCCTACCCGGGTCGGTCCTCGGGCTAATCGGTGCAGACGGTTACCTTTCCCTCCGGGCCGACCGGCCCGGCTATGACCCAAGAACTCACAACAAGCTTCACCGAACTCGGCATCGCCCGCGACCTCGCCGGCGTCCTCGAAACCCAGGGGATCACCGACCCGTTCCCCATCCAGGCGATGGCCATACCCGACGGGCTGGCCGGACGCGATGTCCTGGGCAAGGCCAAGACCGGATCGGGGAAGACGCTGGCCTTCGGACTGCCCATCGTCGAGGATCTGGAGCGCGCCCAGCCGCTGCACCCCAAGGCGCTGGTGCTCGTGCCCACCCGCGAGCTCGCCAGACAGGTCACCAAGGACCTCAGGCCCCTGGTCGCCGAGCGCGGCTTCGACCTGGTCACGGTCTACGGCGGGGCCTCGATGGGCGCCCAGATCTCGGCGCTCGAGTCGGGGGTGGAGCTGCTCATCGCCACCCCGGGCCGCCTCATTGACCTCATGGAGCGGCGCAAGGCTCGCCTCGCCGATGTGCGCGTGGTGTGCATCGACGAAGCCGACCAGATGGCGGACATGGGGTTCCTGCCCCAGGTGCGCAAGATCATGGACGCGGTCCCCGAGAACCACCAGACCTACCTGTTCTCGGCGACGCTCGACTCGCAGGTGCAGAGCCTGATCGACCGGTATCTCACCGACCCGGTGAGCCACGAGGTGGAGTCTCAAACCGCCACCGTGGAGACGATGTCGCATCGCTTCCTCAAGGTGCACCACATGGACAAGGCGAAGATGACTGCCGCGCTCGCCGGCTCCGCCGACCGCACCCTGGTGTTCACCCGGACGAAGTGGGCGGCCGACGACGTCACCAAGAAGCTGCGGGACCTCGGCGTGGCCGCCGACGCCATCCACGGCGACCTCCCCCAGAAGCATCGAGAGCGGTCGCTCCGTCGGTTCCGGGAGGGGAAGGCCAACGTGCTCGTCGCCACCAACGTCGCTGCCCGCGGCCTCCACATCGAGGGGGAGGACATCGTTGTCCACTACGACCCGCCCGACGACCCCAAGACCTACGTGCACCGATCGGGCCGCACCGCCCGGGCCGGCGAGGAAGGGCTGGTGGTGACCCTGGTGGAGTGGGACCAGGTCAACGAGGTCCTCGGCATCCAGCGCCGAGCCGGTCTCAACGTCCCCATTGTCAAGATGTTCTCCAACGACGAGCGGGTCGCCGACCTCGCTTCCTGGGAGCCGCCGGCGGAGCTCGCTCCGTTCAAACCCGGCTCGCAACGCAAGCGGAGGCGCCGCCGCTTCTGAGCCGGGGGCGAGGGACCGATATACCGGCTCCGGATCCGCAAGAATCCGAGGGTGGATTCTCGCCTCCCCGCACCGTCGTTGATCGTCCTCGTCGGGCCGAGCGCGGCGGGAAAGACCACGTGGGCAGAGGCGCACTTCGCCCGCAACGAGATTGTTTCCTCGGACGCCTTGCGGGCCGCGGCGGGGACCGGTCCGGACGACCAGCAAGCGAGCACGGTTGCCTTCGACCTGTTGGAGACCATCGTCGACGAGCGGCTGCGCCGCGGGCTGACCACGGTGGTCGACACGCTCGGCTACGACGAGTAGCGCAGGCGCCGCTGGGTAGAGGCCGCCCATGCGGTGGGCATCCCCACCTACGCCGTCCTCTTCGAGACCCCGGGGGCAGAGTGCGAGCGGCGCAATGAGGCCCGGGACCGCCCCATTCCCAGGACGGTGCTGCGCAAGCAGATCGCCCGGTTCCCCAAGGTCGTCGACGCCATCGGGGACGAGCCGTTCGATGGGGTGTTCGCCGAGCAGCCCGTGGCCGTCGTGGCACCACAGTTCGCCGACGAGGCGCCGCCTGCCGATCCCTCGACTCCTGCCACCCACACCTTCGGCCTGATGGTGAGCCGCTTCGACTGGCCCGGGGAGCGCCACGAGCGTGCGGTGCAGCTCGCCGGGATCGCCCGCCGCGCCGAGGCGGCCGGGTTCCGGGATCTGTGGGTGATGGATCACTTCCGGCAGATCCCGGCCGTGGGCCGGCAGTGGGAGGACATCCCGGAGGCCTATACCGCGTTGTCGTATCTGGCCGGGATCACCGAGTCCATCCGTCTCGGTGCCCTGGTGGGCGGCGTCACCTACCGCAACCCCGCTCACCTCGGCAAGATCATCGCCACCCTCGACGTGCTCTCCGGTGGGCGGGCCAATTGCGGGATCGGGGCCGCCTGGGACGCTGCCGAGCACCGCGCCTACGGGTGGGAGTTCCCGCCCGTCGCCGACCGCTACGCGCTCCTCGAGGACACGCTCCAGCTGCTTCCCCTGCTGTGGGGCAAGGGCGCCCCCAGCTTCTCCGGATCGGTGGTCCAGGCCGAGGAGCTGATCTGCTATCCCCGGCCCGTCCAGGAGCACATCCCGATCCTGGTCGGCGGCTCGGGCGAGAAGAAGACGCTGCGCCTGGTCGCACAGTACGCCGACGCCTGCAACGTCTTCGGTTCGCCGGACCGGGTCGCCCGCAAGGCCGAGGTTCTGCATCGTCATTGCGCCGTCCTCGAGCGCGATCCCGCCGAAGTGGAGGTCACGCATCTGACCGACGCCCTGGCGGCCGCCGACCGGAGGGCCCTGCGGAACCGGATCGAGGAGCTGCGGGGCAGGAACACGACGGCCGAGGAGTACGGCGCCGCCTACAACGCGGGGACACCGGCCGAGCTCGTCGACCTGTTCTCGCGGTACGGAGAAGCCGGCGCTTCACACTCCATCGTGGCCCTTCCCGACGTCCACCTCGCGGGGAGCATCGAGGCGTTCGCCGCTGTGATCGAACACTTCGAGGCCTAGGGTGCGGGTCCTTCGATGAAAGGACCCACCGTGGGCTACGACGGACAGCCGGAGATGAGCATCGAGCTCGACAAGACCTACCAGGCGACGCTGCACACCTCGGAAGGCGACATCACCATCGACTTCTACCCGACGGATGCACCGTTGACCGTGAACAACTTCGTCTTCCTGGCCCGGGATGGCTTCTACGACGGTGTGATCTTCCATCGCGTGATCGATGGCTTCATGATTCAGGGTGGCGATCCCACCGGCACCGGAACCGGTGGGCCCGGGTACAAGTTCCGCGATGAGCTCGGCCACTCCAAGACGGGCTACGAGCGGGGGACCGTGGCGATGGCCAACGCCGGTCCCAACACCAACGGCAGCCAGTTCTTCATCATGCACGCCGACTACGGCCTCCCCAACCAGTATTCGATCTTCGGCGAGGTCACGGACGGGATGGACGTGGTCGACGCCATCGCCACCGCACCGACCGGTGCCCAAGACCGGCCCCACGAGCCGGTGACGATCAACTCGGTGACGATCAGCGAGAGCTGACCAGACCCGGAAGGCATGACGAGACGGTCGTCCGCCCAGGACGTCTCCTGGGCCGACGACCCCGTTCATCTCCTCGGTGCCACCGCGGCGCGCCGACGGTGGCGGGTCACTAGCCCTCGATGATCAGCTTCCCGACCATCCCGTCGTCGTAGTGGGCGCCGTCCTCCTCGAAGCAGGCGATGATCCACTCCCCCGAGGCGTCGGCGGGGACGGTGAAGGTGATCTCGGCCTGCTCACCGGGGGCGCGCACGACCATGAACCCGTGCTCCTCGTGGCCCATGTCCATGTCGCCTTCATCCCCGCTCATGTCGCCCATGTCGCCTTCGTCGCCGCTCATGTCGCCCATGTCGCCTTCATCCCCGCTCATGTCGCCCATGTCGCCTTCGCCCATGTCCATGTCGCCTTCCATGGCGGCATCGGCAGGGACGACGGTCGGCGAAAGGTCGGTGAGGAAGTTCTGGTGGAACCCGTTGGGGAACCCCTCGTCGGTGTCGACGTCGCGACC
>CAYQZO010000038.1:0-10341 GCA_964421925.1 uncultured Acidimicrobiaceae bacterium | reverse complement strand
AGGGCGGGGAAGTGGAGATCCGAACCGACGCCGACGGCAGTCAGCAGGGCTTCTGTGTCTTCCCGGACGGCTCGGAGTGCGACGAGTGGGCGTACTTCCGCGGCGAATGCAAGCCTGCCCCCGGGGGATAAGCGCTCAACGAACCTGCCTCCGTGGGCCGGCCCTAGAGTCAGGGGACGAACGACAGATCCTTCCTGAAAGGGGGCAACGATGGGCGACGACATCGAGGTCGGCCCGATCGACTACCTGATCGTCGAGTGGCCTCCCGGCACCGAGCCGACCGGTGAGGCCTTTCCCTACCTGGTCGACCTGGTGGATCGGGGGTTGATCCGCATCTACGACCTCGCCTTCGTCCAGAAGGACGAGGATGGGACCGTCTTTGCGGTCGCCATCGAGGACCTCGATCTGGACGGCAATCCGGACCTCGCCGTCTTCGTCGGCGCCGCGTCCGGGATCCTTGGCGACGACGACTTCGCCGAGGCGGCCGCAGCCCTCGAGCCCGGCACCAGTGCGGCGATCATGCTGTACGAGAACACGTGGGCAGCACCCTTCGCCACCGCCCTGCGCCGTGGTGGAGCCCAATTGGTAGCAAGCGGGCGCGTGCCCATCAACGCGCTCATCGAGGCGCTCGACAAGCTCGAGGCCGCAGAGGCGTAGAGGAGGAAACATGCCAGGAGTGGTTCGCGGTGTCGCTCGCACTGCGGTCGTGGCGGGCACGGCGTCGGCCGTCTCCGGCCGCGTGCATCACCGTCAGCAGCAGCGGTGGGCGGAACAGAGCGCCCAGCAGCAACCCATGTACGTCGAGGAGCCCGTCTACGTGCAGGCGCCCCCGCCTCCACCCGCAGCCCCGACAGAGGACGACACGCTCGCCAAGCTGGAGAAGCTCGGCCAGCTGAAGGCGTCCGGCATCCTCACCGACGAAGAGTTCGAGGCCGAGAAGGCGAAGATCCTGGCCGCCGGCTAAGCCGGATTGCCCGAGCTGCGCTCCAGCATGCCGCGCACGTAGGCGGCCTGGCCTGCGTGTTGCAGGTCGTCGCCGATCACGCTCACCAGCCGCACCCCGACCGACACCGGCGGGTCCCACGAGTAGTCGATGATGCGGTCGAGCTCGGCCGGGTCGATGGTCTCCAAGTAGGCGACGGTGCGGGCGTGGACCGCATCGTGGTACTCCTGGAGGGTGGCGGCGTCGGTGCGCAGCGCCCCGACCTGCTCCGAGGTGTGCCCGTAGCCGGTGTTCGAAGGATCGGGCTCCATCCCGAATCGCGCCGCCCAGCCGTCGGCGACCCAGAGCTGGTCATGGCCGGCGATCTCGGAGACGTGGTCGTCCTGCACCCTGGTCAGGTGCCACAGCAGCCAGCCGATCGAGTTGGCGTGTGAATCCGGACGATGGGCAAGCTCGTCGGGGTCGAGCCCATCGCTGATCCGGTGGACCAACCCCTGGATGCGCCCGTAGGCGTCGGTGAGGACATCGCTCGTTTCCACATGGTCGAGGGTAGGCGCGGATCGGGTTCGTGAAGCCAGCACGTATCTCGTCGCGGGGGCGATACTTCTGCCATGCGACGCACGGGCCTCCTTGCGGTCCTCGCCTTCCTTGCCGCGGCGTGTGGGTCGACGGCGGTGACCGAGTCGACGACCACCACGATGCTCGTCACGACGACCGTTGTGCTCTCGACCGGCACCGAGGCGACCACCCCTGCCGTTGACGCCGCCGCGACCGGGTTCGAGGTGCTGGCGGTCGGGACCGACGTCGCCTTCATGGGACGAGTCGACGCAGTGACGGGTGCCGATCACCTGGAGTCGATGTGGCGGTTCTACCGACTCCCTTCACCGGTGCCCGCGGTGGATTTCGACGAAGCCATCGTGGTGTTCTATGCCCGCGCCGAGGATGCCTGCCCCGACGACATCACTGGCCTGGACGTCGAGGGCACGGAGGTGGCTCCGGTGTTCACGCCTCCGGAGGGGTTCTGCGCCCAGCCCTTGGTCAGCACGGCATACGCTATCGCCATCAACCGGTCGGTCGTGCCCGAGCGGTTCACCGCGATCCTCCCCGAATGGTTTCCCAGCGTCCCGGGCGGATATCCCCGCGTCGAGCGCGAGGTGGACACCGCCGGTACCGGTGACCCCGACCTCCCTGACATGCGGGAGATCACCGACGTTGCGGCGGTCGAAGTGGCACAGGGCGACGAGGCAGGCCTCGAGGATTCGTGGGAGCTGTTCAGTGCGGACAACCTGCCGGCTATCCGCACCGACTCGGAGCACCGTGCCGGTCTGAGAGAGGCTTACGAGGCGATCGGAGACGTCGGGGCGGACCAGATGATCCTGCAGCTCAGCACGCAGTGCCCCGGACTACCGAGCCTCGACCGTTTGGTGGCCTGGGGCCCCTACCTCACCGTCGAGCTGACGACGGCGGACCGAGCCGTGTGTGATGGGGGAGTTCCGTACTTCGTCGTCCTCGTTCTCGACGCCGCAGACGTGGCCGATATCAGGCACATCGAGATCGGTTCAGCTTCGTAGCTCAGGATCCGCTCACAGAGCCCTCACTCGGCTCGTCCGACGGCTCTTCCTCGTCGTCGTATGCCGAGTGGTAGACCACCGGGTAGGGCGTCCGGTAGTTGGAGATGAACGCCGTGATCAGGGCGGCGACGGGAAGCGACATGAACGCCCCCATGGGGCCGGCGATGGCGCCCCCGGCGAGCGCCGAGCCGAAGGCGAGGGCACCGTTCAACTCCATGGTCTTGGAGCTGATGCGGGGGCTGAGGTAGTAGTTCTCGATCTGCTGGTACACCAGCGCATAGCCGAGAATCACCAATCCGGCCACCAGCCCCTGGAACGCCAGCGCGACCAGGATCGGGATGGCGGCCCCGATGTAGGTGCCGATGGCGGGGATGAACTCGGAGACGAACCCGGCGAAGATCGCAAGGGGAATGGCGATCGACACTGGCAGCCCGACCAGGACCATGGTGAAGAAGAAGCCGAACCCGTTGATGATCATGAGCAGGAACCGGGAGTAGAAGTAGCCGCCGGTCTGCTCCACGGCCTGGTCCCAGGTCCACCCCAACTTCATCTGGCGCTCCGGCGGCATGGTGGAGAGCACGGTCCGGCGCAATCGCGGGGAGTCGGCGGTGAAGTAGAAGGTGAACATGGCGATGGTCGCCGCGCTGAACACCATGCCGATCCCGGCCGATGCGATGCCGAGCAGCGACCCGAACGGGTTCGAAGCCCAGTCCCCGGCGGCCTCGGCTCCCGAGGACGCCGGATCTCCGTTGAAGGTCAAGTCGACGTCCCAGCCGAAGGTGTCGTTGAGCCAGTCGCTGATCTCCGCCAGCCACTCGTCGAGGCTCCCTCCGATCTGCTGCGCGACGTCCACCGTTGCCGGGACCAGGAACAGGATGAGCGCGCCGAGTCCGAGAAATCCGGCGAGGTAGATGACCCCGACCGCCGCCCCCCGCTTCCACCCACGCTTGTGGTGGAGATGGGTCACCGCAGGCTCGAGCGCGAGGCTGAAGAAGAATGCGATGACGAGCATCCCGATCAAGTGGCGTGCTTCCCGTATCACCACCACCCCGATGAGGGCGACCACGACTGCCAGGATCACCGCCCAGATGGAGCGCCGGCTGACCTGGAAGGTCACGACGGGGGCCGTCTTGTCTTCACTCGCCGGGAGGATTCCGCCGCCGCCTGAACCGCTGTTGGTCATGTCGCCTTCCATCGCCATTCGCAATCTAGACGGCGGGCGAACCGGTTGCCCGCAACCGGAACTATGGACCCGTGGTTCCTTGGCCGACGTTGCGGCGCTCCCACCACGAACCGGGCAGGCCCGGTTGGAGTGCGAGCCTGCCGAGGAAAAAGAGGACGGCGAGCCCGATCAAGAACGGCAGGACCAGCCAGCCCTCGGCGTCGTTCTCCCGCAGGACCCTGAAGACAGGGAAGGCAACCACGAGCCCCAGGAGCAGGATCGCTACGCCGATCCATCCTGCCCTCGTGCGGCCCTTCAGGAAGCACACGACCACCGCGGCGATGGTGAGGGGGAACACGAGCAGGTTGTTGATCATGCTGAGAGCGGTCATCTGGTCCATCATGATCGCCGAGCTGCGCCGACGAAAGGGGAATTGGGCGGGTTATGTCGATATATCGCGATACCGTCTCGACCGCTCCGACGGACTGCTAGATTGGCCGCATCATGCGGTTTCCATTCTTGCTCATCGTCTTCCTGCTCATCGTCGGTGCCGGCAAGGTCATCCCCTTCCTGCTCATCGGGCTCCTCGTCTGGTTCCTGCTGGGCACCATGGTGCGGACGGCGCGTTTCGAGCCGCGTCCCACCGTATCTGAGTCCGACCTCGATGAGCTGCGCGCCGATGTGGCCATCGCCCTCCTCGAGCTCGACGACGACTCCCGCCTCATCACCAACGACGAGGCCCGTTCCCGCTTCGAGACCGCAGGCGCCCACTACACCGCGGCGTCGGCCCGGCTCGACCGAGGCGTCGGCCGGCGCGACCGCGACGCCCTGGCCAAGGAGCTGTACCGGGCTCGCTACGAGCTGGAGGCCGCCTCGGCAGCGCTCGACGGCCGGGAGATCCCCGTGGAGCCGCAGCTCCCGACGCGCACGGCCACCATGATCGAGGTCAGGCCGCGCAGCTACCGCAGGATGCGCTGCGGCTGGTAAGGCCGGCCGGATCGACGCGTCGCGTGTGTGATTGACCTCGAATACGAGGGTCTCAGACACGAACGACCGGGAAGGATCAGATCGAGGCGGCGCCCCACACCGGGATCTCGGCGCCGTCGATCACCACCGAGCGGTGGCTGGTGAGGAAGTCGATGACGTTGGCGATCTCCTCTGGCTTTGGCCAGTTGACGTACTCGGCGTAGGGGAGCGCGGCCCGTGTGGTCGGGGTGTCGATCACCGAGGGCAGCAGCACGTTGCACGTGATGTTGGTGTCGGAGAGCTCGGTGGCCACCGACCTCCCGAGCGCGGCCACCCCGGCCTTGGCGATGTTGTACGCCGCCTGTCCGGAGGGGGCGTCGATGGCGTGCCGGCTCCCCATGAGGACGATGCGGCCCCACTCCCGTCCCTTCATGTGCGGGATGGCGGCCCGCACCGCGTTCCACGACGAGCGCAGGTTGAGGTCGATCATGCGATCGAAGCGCACGTCGTCGGTCTCTTCGACGTCGCGTCCCCCCGACCATCCGCCCACCAGGCACACCAGGACGTTGACCCCGCCGAAGGCGTCGACGACCTCCTGGACGAACTTGTCCATGGCCTTGGCGTCGGAGGCGTCCACCCGGCGCAGCAGGATGTCGTCCTCGGAGATGTCGAGAGCGGTGTCGATCTCCGTCTCCAGGTCGGTGGCCTCCTCGGGGATGAGGTAGGTCACCCCGAGCTTGAAGCTGCGCTGTACCAGCATGGGGAGCAGCTCGCGCCCCACCGATCCGGTTCCCCCGGTGATGATGGCGACGTTGGAATCGTTCATCGGACGCTCAGACTAGCCAGGGCGCCGGTCTCTCAGAGGACGCCCAGGGTCCGGAACGCCGCCAGGTCGGCAGCCCGGTCCAGGTCGAGCGCCAGTCCGGGCCGGACCACGACGGTGGCGTCGGGCACCGTGGCGAGGTGGCGGGAGAACGAGCCGACGCCGTAGGCGAACGGAAACGAGGCGCCGTCGGCACCGATCAGGCTGGTCCCGCCGTCGTGCGATGGCGCAAGCACGGCACCATCGTCCAGGGAGGAGACGGCGACTGCAACGTCCTCTGGCGTGATCGCGGGGAGATCGGCGTGCACCACGAGCCACGGAGATCCGACCGCGGCAGTGCCGGCGGCAGCCGCGGCGTCGAGGCCGGTCCCGGGGTCGTCGATCGAGCCCACGCCGTTGGCAGAAGCCCACGAGCGCACCTGCGCGTCGCCGCTCACCACGACCACTGCGCAGTCCGCAGCGGTGATCGCACCGACCGTCCGCGTGACGAGGCGACGCATCAGGGCGAACCGCTCGGCGTCGTCGAGGACGGCACCGAGCCGACTCAGCCCGTCGAAGGATCGGATGGGGACGACGGCGGTCACCGGCACGCCGGCAGATTATCGGCGTCGCGATCCGCGTATAGTTGCGGTCTGCCCCTGCAAAACGGGGCGATTCCATTTGAGGAGGAAGGCATGAAACGATTCACCGTGACTGCGGTCCTGGTGGTCGCCCTGGCACTGCTTGCCGCCGCCTGCGGAGGCGGCGGTGGCGACCTGATCACCGAGGGCACGCTCACCGTCTGCTCCGAGATCCCATACGAGCCCTTCGAGTTCGAGGATCCTGCCGGTCCCGCCGGCTACAGCGGCTTCGACATCGAGCTCATCGATGCCATCGCCAAGGAGATGGACCTGGAGCTCGCCGTGGCCAACACGCCCTTCGACGGCATCTGGCTGCAGCCGGCAGCCGGCGCCTGTGACGTCGTCGCCTCGGCGATGACGATCACCGAGGACCGTGCTGAGAACGCCCTGTTCTCCAACGCCTACTTCGGCGCCGACCAGTCGCTGCTGGTCAACGCCGGGGACGAGAACCTCAAGCTCGCCGACATGGACGGCCGGAAGATCGGAGTCCAGGTGGGGACCACCGGAGAGGCCTACGCCGAGGCCAACAAGCCGGCCGGGGCCGAGCTGGTCACCTACGACGAAGGGGCCGCCCTCTTCCTCGCAATTGAGGCCGGTGAGGTGGACGCCATCCTCCAGGACCTCCCGGTGAACGGGTACCGGGCGGCGCAGGACCCCAAGTTCGCCATCGCCGAGACCTACGTGACCGGCGAGCTCTACGGCTTCGCCGTGGCCCTGGACAACACGGACCTGATGGACGACATCAACGCCGCCCTGCAGACGCTGCGGGACAACGGCACTTACGGCGACCTGCACGAGAAGTACTTCGGCACCCGGGGCGAGGCGTAGCACCGGATCGACCCGAGCGAGGGGGCCCCGCGGCGGGCTCCCTCGCCGCGTATAGGCTCGCACCGTGATCGACTGGTGGAACAGCCTGTCCAAGCCACGGAAGGCGCGGTTCTGGCGCGGCGTCTCCTACGTGCTGTTCACCGCCGCCGCCATCGCCTTCCTGGTGGCGGTGAACTGGCCGCGGGTCATCGACACCATGTTTCGGCCCGACCTGGTTCGGGAGCAGTTCTGGGACATCCTCACCGTCGCCGCCAAGAACACGATCATCTTCACCGTCCTCGGGTTCTCCGGTGGGCTCGTCCTCGGCCTGGCCCTGGCCCTGATGCGGCTCTCCCAGTCGACGCCGTACCGATGGACGGCGGCGACCTACATCGACGTGGTGCGGGGGATCCCCCTGCTCATCTGGATCCTGCTCATCGGACTCGGGCTTCCCATCGCCCTCGGGGTCCGGATCCCGGGCACCTACGGCGCCGGTGCCGTCGCCCTGTCGCTGGTGGCCGGGGCCTACATGGCCGAGACCATCCGGGCCGGGATCGAGGCGGTGGATCGGGGCCAGATGGAGGCGGCGCGCAGCCTGGGCATGAGCTACTCCAAGGCCATGGTCTTCATCGTCCTGCCCCAGGCGTTCCGGCTGATGATCCCGCCGCTCACCAATGAGTTCGTGCTCCTGCTCAAGGACACCTCGCTGGTGTCGGCCATCGGGGTCACCCTGGCCAACAAGGAGCTCACCCGGTGGGGGAGGGAGGGAGTCATCGACAACGCCAATGCCACCCCGCTGGTGGTGGCCGGGTTGGTGTATCTCGCCATGACCATCCCGTTGACGAGGTTGGTGGCGCTGTTGGAGAAGCGCGCCGCCAAGGCCCGATGAAGGCAATCGAGATCAACGACCTGCACAAGTCCTTCGATGATCTCGAGGTGCTGAAGGGGCTCGACTTCGAGGTGGACATCGGGGAGGTGGTGTGCGTCATCGGACCTTCGGGCTCGGGGAAGTCGACCCTGCTGCGCTGTGTCAACCGCCTGGAGCAGCCGGACAGCGGGTCGATCGTCATCGAGGAGGAGAACATCTGTGATCCGGACGCCGACGTCGACAAAGTGCGGCGCAGGATCGGGATGGTGTTCCAGCGCTTCAACCTGTTTCCACACCTCAAGGTGCTGGACAACCTGACCATCGCCCAGCGCCGCGTGCTCGGCCGATCCAAGGCCGAGGCCACCGAGATCGCCATAGCAAACCTGGAGCGCGTTGGCCTGCTGGACAAGGCCGACGCCTATCCGGTCACACTCTCCGGCGGCCAGCAGCAACGGGTCGCCATCGCCCGGGCTCTGTCCATGGACCCGGACATGATGCTGTTCGACGAGGTGACGAGCGCCCTCGATCCGGAGCTGGTGGGGGAGGTGCTCGGTGTGATGCGCGACCTCGCCGAAGACGGGATGACCATGCTGGTGGTGACCCACGAGATCGGGTTCGCCAAGGGGGTCGCCGACCGCGTGGTGTTCATGGACGAGGGGGTGGTGGTCGAGGAGGGCTCACCGGAGGACGTCCTGGTCAACCCGCAGCATCCTCGTACCAAGGAGTTTCTCAGAAGGGTGCTCGAAGAGAGTTGAGCGTCAGCCGTTCCGCCCGGCGAACCACTGCCGGGCGAGGGCATCGAGGGTCCCGTCCGCCTCCATGTCGGCGAGCGCCCGGTTCACCGGTCCGATCAGGTGGCTGCCCTTGGGGAAGATGAACCCGAGGTGATCGGTGTGCACCGGATCGTCGAGCAGCTTCACCGCCTCGGCGTGGTCCCCCGTGTAGCCGAGCCCGGCGTAGTCGTTGATGATGACGGCGTCCACACTGCCGGCGAGCAGAGCGTCGATGGCGTCTTCCAGGAAGTTGTACGCCTCCACCCGCTCCGGGCCGCCGAGCAGGGCAACCGCCCGGTCATGATTCGGGGTCCCGATCTGGGTGCCGATCGAGTAGCTCCCTTCGGCGAGGGACTCGGGGTCGGTGAAGCGGCTCTCGTCGGCCCGAACCAGCAGCTTGGCGGCGATGGACAGGTATGGATCGGAGAAGTCGACCACTTCCTGGTGGGTCTGGGTGATCGGGATGCCGTCGGCGCCGGCGTCGTACACGCCGTCGCCGGTGTCGGTGACCAGAGCGGGCCAGCCCGCGGTGACGAACTCGACCCGGCACGTGATCCGTTCGCAGATCTCTTCCCAGGCGTCGTAGTCCCATCCCTTCGCCTCGGTTTCTCCCCGCTCGATGAAGTTGAACGGCGGATAGTCGTTCTCGACGGCGACCCGAACCAGCTCGCCCTCCAGGTCGCGCTCGGTGGCAGTCTCACCGCCGCAGGCGGACAGGGCGAGTGCCACGACGAGCACGGGCACGACTCGTTTCATGGGTCCGGGACCTCTCCCTACACGTCGGGGCGCGGACCTGTGGAGCGTACCGCCGGGGCCGGCTTGGCGCGCAGATCGACCCTCTGCGGGCGAGGTGGGTTTAGGGTGATTGGATGCGCAGAAAGACGAAGATCGTGGGCACGCTCGGCCCCTCCGTCGACTCCGAAGACGGGGTGCGCAGGCTCATCGAGGCCGGGCTCAACGTTGCCCGGTTCAACTTCTCCCACGGCAATCACGACAGCCACCGCAAGCGGTTCGCCTGGGTGCGCGAGGCCGCGGACGACCTGGGCGTCCCGGTGGCCGCTCTCCAGGACATCCAGGGCCCCAAGATCCGTGTCGGCACGTTCCCCGGTGGCTCGGTCTACCTCGAACCCAAGTCGAAGGTCGCCCTCGTCCCCGGTGAGGCCGAGGGCGACGATGACCGGATCCACGTCGCCTACCTCGATGCGGTCGACCTCGAGCCCGGTGCGGAGGTGCTGCTCTCCGACGGGGTCATCCGCCTCCGGATCGAGGAGGTCGACGACGGCGGTGCGAAGGCGGTGTGCATCGACGGGGGTGAGTTGCTCGACCACCGGGGAGTCGCCTTTCCCGGACTGCGCAACACCGCGGCCGTCCTCACCGCGAAGGACGAGGAGGATCTCGCCTTGGGACGGGAGCTCGGCTTCGACTACGTTGCGGCCTCGTTCATCTCGTCCGCCGAGGACATCCACCTGATCCGCAAGCACGTCAACAACACCCCGATCATCGCCAAGATCGAGTCCGCCGTCGGTTACCGCAACCTGGACGACATCCTCACCGCCGCCGACGGAGTGATGGTGGCTCGCGGCGACCTCGGCGTCGAGCTGAGCCTGGAGAGCGTTCCGCGGGCCCAGAGCGAGATTCTCAACAAGACCAACGCCGCCGGGCGCATCTCCATCACTGCCACCGAGATGCTCGAGTCGATGATCCACAACCCGCGGCCCACGCGGGCCGAGGTGACCGACGTCTACCGATCCGTGCTCGAGGACACGGATGCGGTGATGCTGTCGGCCGAGACGGCGATCGGGGACTAC
>CAYQZO010000037.1:0-10372 GCA_964421925.1 uncultured Acidimicrobiaceae bacterium | reverse complement strand
CACCTGAGCATTGTGGCACGCGCCTCAGGGCTCGATGACGGAGGATTGGCCGAGTTAGCTTGCCTTGCGCCGCGCCTGGTCGCGGATCCGGCGCCGCATCCGGCGCCGCTCGTTGGCGTCGAGGCCACCCCAGACACCCTCGGTCTGGTTGGTCACCAGGGCGTATTGCAGACAGGCGTCGGCAACCGGGCAGTCGTCGCAAATGGCCTTGGCGGCGTTGATCCCCTCCTCGTCCTCCTCGGACGGGAAGAACTGATCGATGGCAAGGTTGCGACAGGCGGCGTCTTGGCGCCAGCCCTGTTCCGGTTCCCACAGCAGCTGGTGGGGGACGACAGTCAGCGGATGCCCCTTCTCTCCTCTTGGGGGCTCAACGCATCGGGTTCCGTCGATGTTCCCGAAATCGGTCATGGCCAACGAATTCTGTCAAAACACGGAAGGGGCTAGATTTCACGCCCTGCCCATCCATTCGGAGCCCGCGTGGACCTGCTCATCGAGTACGACGGACAACAGCAGATGGTGAGCGAAGGCTCAACGGCGGTGATCGGAGCCGACGCCTCCGCCACGGTTCTCGTTCCCCGGCCCGGCATCTCCCGTCGCCATGCGATCCTCAAGCAGGACGGTGACCGGTGGGTGGTCGAGGACGCATCCAGCCGCAACGGGACCTTCCACGGCGGCATCCGGATCGAGTCGCTTCCCATCGAAGGGATAACCACCATCCGCCTCGGCCACCCCGCACAGGGGCCCGAGATCGTCCTCACCCCGTCCAACGGCGTCGAACCGACCCGGGTGGCGACCCGGGTCGCCGAGCCGGTGGCGCCTGCACCGGAACCGGAGCCGTTTCAGCTCCCGCCCCGTCCCCCAGCGCGACGGCCCGAGCTCGACCTCGATCCCCGCCTCGACCAGTTGATCGACGCGCTCAACGACACCGTATCTGCGGTCCGAGGGTTGACCTGGTCGGTGTGGGCGATGATCGCCATCACCGGAGCACTCGTGGTGCTGACGCTGTTCGTGGCCATCGTCGGGAACTAGCTGTCACCAACCTGATGGGCTCTCCGCCGGGAGCCTCGTCCCTATCGAGGGGGAGCCAAGCGACCTGACGACGCCCGTGCCGCCGGGCTCAGGTGGATTCGGCGAATGCCACGGCCTCTTCGAAGCTCATCCGTTGCCCGGCGGCGAGGGCGGCGGCGGTCTCCGTGGGCGGATTCCTGTGCAAAGCTCGCACGTTCTCGTACCCGGGCAGACCCATGTCGGCGATGCGAGTGCCGGTGCGCTCCCGGATCGCGTCGACGGCACCAAGGAGCCGGGCCGCATCGTCGATGGCACCCTCCTCATACAGGATCGCCGCCTTGAGGAAGAGGAACAGGACCATCGCCGATCGATCGCTGACCCGGGCGAAGTCTCGCAGCCCGTCGGTGAAGTAAAGACGGGCCTCGGTGAGGTGCCCAAGCGAATAGTGGGCCTCGGCGAGCATGAAGCGGGACCAGCCGAGGTCGTACGGAGCGTCGAGCTCGCGAAATATGCCCTCGGCCGGCTCGACGTAGTGGATGACCGTTTCACTGTCTCCCACGTACTGCGCCTGATCGCCCATCCCCCACAAGGCCCGGCCGACGCCAAGCAGATCTCCCGCTGTATCGGCGAGCGACCGCGACTCCTCGAGGTAGGCGTGGGCGCGATCGCGGTCGCCGCCAAACCCGATCGGAAACGAGGCGTTGTACAGCGCGTTGGCGACCTCGAGGTCGCTGCCGTGAAGGCGGAGCAATTCGAGCGCTTCCTCATACGGCGCCCTCGAAGCCTCCCACCTTCCCTGCCAATAGAGCACGCCGCCGTACGCCTCCAGAGCCAGGGCGCGCAGTCGCAGGTCGCCGCTCTCGAGTGCCAGGGCGCGTCCGATTCGCTCTCCGGCCTCGGTGAGGTGGCCGCGGATCTGCCAGAAGCGCCACAATCTGGCGACCAGCTCCCAGGCAACGTCGGCGCGATCGGACTCGATCGCCCAGTCGATCGCGGCCCGCAGGTTCTCGTGATCGGCAGACAGCCGGTCGAGCCACTCCGCCTGCCCGGTTAGCAGATGCGGCTCCGCCTCCCTGGCGAGATCGAGGTAGGCGAGTGCATGCCGTTCCCGCAGCGCCTCGTCGTCACCTCTCGCCACGAGCGCTGCGCAGCCGAACTCGCGAATGACGACCAGCATTCGGTAGCGTGGCTCTCCGTCACCAGCGGCCAGACGCAGCAGGCTGTGGTCGACAAGACTGGCGAGACCGTCGAGCACATCGTCGTGCTCGTCGGTGACCTGCTCGACGAGTTCGAGCGTTGCCCCTCCCATGAACACAGACAGGTCCTCGAACAGACGACGTTGCGAGTCGCCCAGCAGGTCGTAGCTCCACCCGATGGCGTTGGTGATCGTCTGCTGTCGCTCGGGGACGTCGGTGGCGGTGCTGGTCAGCAGCCGGTTGCTCAGCCGATCCAGGATGGCGTCCGGTGCCAGCGACTTGACTCGTGAGGCGGCGAGTTCGATCGCGAGCGGCAGCCCATCGAGGCGCTCGGTGAGCGCTGCAATCGTCTCCAGAGTGTCGCCGCTCAGCTCGAGGTCGGGTCTGACCGCGAGCGCCCGCTCCGCAAACAGCTCCATGCTCTCGGATCCGTGCCGTAGGTCGCCATCGCCGGTCGATAGCGGCGGCACCGGGTACTCCTGCTCACCTGAGATGTGCAACGGCACGCGCGAGGTCGTGATGAGCTGCACGTCAGGCGCCGCGGCGACCAGTTGTGCGACGACCGGACCAAGGTCGGGGATCTGCTCGACGTTGTCGAGAACGATCAGCGCGCGTCGGTTCGAAAGATGCGTCGCCAGCTGTGTCGCGGGGTCCAAGGTCGAAGACGACCCGGCTGCGCCCATCGCTTCCAGGATCGCCTGGGGGACGAGCTCGCGGTCGGTGATGGTCTCGAGCGGGACGAAGAACGCACCGTCGGGAAACTCATGGGCGCCCTCGGCCGCGACCTGGATGGCCAGCCTGGTTTTACCGGTGCCGCCCGGACCGGTGAGCGTGACGACACGAGACGAGTCCAGCAGCGTTGCGACGGCCGCGATCTCCGAGGACCTGCCGACGAAGCTCGTCGGCTGATCCGGCAGGTTCCCGGCGACCGCCTCCATGGTGCGCAGCGGCGGAAACTCGCTGCGCAGGCCCTCGACATCGAGCTGGTGCAGCGGCTCCGGCTCGGAGAGATCCCTGAGGCGATGGGGTCCGAGCGACCGTAGCGAGACGTCCGGCTCGAGCTGTGACGCGACCAGATCGACCGTCGATGCGGAGAGCAGGACCTGGCCGCCGTTGGCGGCGTCGGCGATGCGAGCGGCACGGTGGACGTCGATCCCGACGTAATCGTCTCCGCCGACGACGCCACGGCCCGTGTGCATCCCGATGCGTACGGCGATGGCCTGGCCGCCCGGCCAGGCCGTGCCCTGCAAACTCCGCTGGGCGTCCGAGGCTGCGCGTACCGCTCCGGCGGGGTCGGTGAACACGGCGAAGAAGGCGTCCCCGATCGTCCGAACGACCAGACCGCCGTTGCCGACGACGGCGCGACGGAGCAGCTCGTTGTGAAGGTCGAGTGATTCGTGGAAGCCCTCGTCACCGAGGGACTGGAGCAGCCGCGTCGAGCCTTCGATGTCGGTGAAGACGAAGGTAACCACTCCGGTGGGGAGCGAACCACCTGAACTCGCGGACATGGGCGGCAATATATGGCCCGACGGTCAACAAGCGCAGAGGCGGCTCGTCTACCGGCACCTCTGGCCTTGGACAGCTGCTTCCAGCCCATGCGCGCGGAGCGCTCGGCGACGATCGGGTTCGGCTCAGTGGATCACAGATAGAGGCCGGAGTGCGTGTCCTCCGACCCCTCGCCGGTGGGGCCTTCCAGGGCGGCACGTCGGCGCATCTGTTCCAGCTGGGCGGCTGCAGACATCTGCTGGGTGAACAGCGACGCCTGGATCCCGTGGAACAGCCCCTCGAGCCACCCCACCAGCTGCGCCTGGGCGACCCGCAGTTCCGAGCCGGTTGGAACGTCGCGTTCCAATGGCAGGAAGATTGCGTCGAGCTCCTCCTTCAGGTCATCGGAGAGGACCTCGCGCAGCTCCTCGATCGAGTTGTCGTAGATCTCGATGAGGCGTTGTCGACCGGTCTCGTCGAGGTCGGCCGAACGCACCTCCTCGAGCATGGCCCGGGTCATCGAAGCGATTCGGATCAGCTTGGACGGTTCGGTGACGTAGGTGCCCTCGGCGTGCTCGCCCTCGACGACCTCGCCGCTGACCGTCTCGGGCAAGCTTTCGTGCTCATCGGTAGTCATGGGGCAAGCTTACGGTGAACCGGGGAGCACCCCGGTACGCTCCTGCCCCCATGGTGAAGCGGATCCTCATCGGCCTCGGTCTGCTCATCGTCGCCGTGGTCGGCGCAACCGGAATCTTCACCTACCTGTCGGTGCAGCGTGCCCACCCCGACGTCGACGGCACCGTGGCCCTGCCCGGGTTGGAGGGCGAGGTGACCGTGATCAGGGACGGGATGGGTGTCCCCCACATCTACGCCACGAGCACCCACGACCTGGTGATGGCCCAGGGGTACGTGCATGCCCAGGATCGCTTCTGGCAGATGGACTTCTGGCGCCACATCGGCGCCGGTCGGACCGCCGAGATGTTCGGTGAGGATGCCCTGGAGGCGGATCTGTTCATCCGGACGCTCGGATGGGAGCGGATCGCCCAATTCCAGTATGAGACGAGCTCGGACGAGATCAAGGCGGTGCTCGAGGCCTATGCCGAGGGGGTCAACGCCTATCTCGCCGAGCGGTCCCCGAGCGACCTCAGCTTCGAGTACACCCTGCTCGAGCTGCTCAACCACGGCTACGACCCGGCACCGTGGACCCCGGTCAACACCCTCACGTGGGGCCAGGTGATGGCCTGGGACCTGAGCGGGAACCTCGGCCTCGAGATCGAACGGGCGATGCTCCTCGGCACCCCCTCCCTCACTCAAGACCAGGTGCAGCAGCTGTACCCGCCGTACCCGGGGACGATCCATCCCTACATCGTCGAGTCCTCCGTGCCGGTGACCACCGGCTCCCCTCCGCTCGGCGCGGTCATCGGCGCCCGGGCAGCGTTGCAGCGAGTGGCCGATCGGGCCGAGCTCGTCGCCGCACTCGGCGCACCCGATGCCGGGCCGGGGATCGGATCCAACTCATGGGTCGTGTCCGGCGAGTGGACCCTGACCGGAGCACCCATCCTGGCCAACGACACCCACCTCGGCATCCAGATGCCCTCGATCTGGTACCAGGCGAGCCTGCACTGCGAGCCGGTCGGCCCGCAATGCCCCTTCGATGTAGCCGGATTCACCTTTCCCGGCGCCCCCGGCGTGGTCATCGGGCACAACGCCGACATCGCCTGGGGCTTCACCAACCTCGGCCCAGACGTGATGGATCTGTACATCGAGCGGGTCGACGGCGATCGCTACGAGGTCAACGGCGAGATGATCGACATGGAGGTCCGCGAGGAGATCATCGAGGTCGCCGGTGCCGAGCCGGTGACGCTCACGGTGCGGAGCACCCGGCACGGGCCCATCATCTCGGATGTCTACGAACCCCTGGAGGACTTCGACGACGCCGGCATCGAGACCCCCGACGAGTACGGGATCGCCCTGCGCTGGACCGCCCTCGACCCCAACCCCGGTGTCTGGCTCGCCATCCTGCTCATGAACCAGGCAACGAACTGGGACCAGTTCCGCCTGGCGGCAGGGACGTTCGACGTCCCGGCACAGAACCTGATCTATGCGGACACAGACGGCAACATCGGGTACCAGATGCCGGGCAAGGTACCGATACGGGCCGGAGGGGATGGGACCGTGCCGGTGCCGGGCTGGACCGACGACTACGAGTGGACCGGGTTCATCCCGTTCGAGGAGCTCCCCACCGTGCTCAACCCGCCGAGCGGGTACATCGTGACCGCCAACAACGCGGTCATCGACGGCAGCTACCCGCATTTCATCGCCCTCGACCAGGACCGGGGGTACCGGGCACGCCGCATCGTCGACCTCATCCTCTCCAACCCGGACCTGCCCCTCGTCGACCATGGGCTCATCCAGTTCGACACCTACAACCTGAACGCAGAGCGCCTGGTGCCCTTCCTCCTCGCCGTGGAGCCCCTCCTCCCCGGAGTCGCCGAGATGCAAGGAGTGCTCGGCGATTGGGACTTGCACAACGACGCCGGGTCGGCGGGCGCCGCCGCCTTCGCCGCCACCTGGCGGCGCATCCTCGAGCTCACCTTCCACGACGAACTCCCGGAGGACTTCTGGCCCGAAGGCGGGGACCGCTGGTTCCTCGTCGTCTCCGACATGCTGGACGATCCGACCGACCCGCTGTGGCAGATCGTGCAGTTCAGCTCGAACGTCGATCGCGATCGGATCCTGATGATGTCGATGGAGCAGGCCTATGCCGACCTGGTCGGCGAGTTCGGTGAAGACGCCGCAACGTGGCGGTGGGGCGATCTCCACACCACGACCTTCGAGAACGCCACCCTGGGCGCCACCGGGATCGGCTTGATCGACGACCGCTTCAACCGCGGCCCCTACCCGGCGAGCGGCAGCGAGGACGTGGCCAACGCCACCGGGTGGACGCCCCACGAGGGCTTCGAGGTCGATTGGCTGCCCTCGCAGCGCATGCTGGTCGATCTCGCCGATCTCAGCCGGTCGCTCGCCATCCACACCACCGGTCAGTCCGGTCACATCGACAACCCGCACTACGCCGACATGATCCCGTTCTGGCTCGAGGGCCGGTACGCCCCCATGTGGTGGACGCGGTCGCAAGTCGAAGAAGCCGCCGAGGCGACGCTGGTGCTCGTTCCCGGCTAGCCGATCCCCACCGCAGCGGGGTCGATAGTCCCCACCAGCGCCCCGTCACCGTCGACGACCGGGATGGGCGCCCCTTCGTAGGCGGCGGCCAGCCCCCACGCCGCATCGAGAGCGTCGTCCTCGGCCAGAGCGAGCGGCGGGTGCATCAGCGATCCAACCGGGAGGTCCGGGTCCGCTTCGATCAAGGCGGAGCGCCGGGTGATGCCGATGAGCCGGCCGTCGTCGACGACCGGGATTACCCGCAGTTCGGTCACCCGCACCGCATCGCCGGCGCGCATCGCCGCTCCCACGTACACCGGCTCGGTGGCATAGCGGAAGCAGCGGGTGGGCGCGGCGCGCACCACCAGGGCACCGGCCGGGGCGGAGTGGATGATCTTGCGGCCGGGTCCGAAGAACTGGCGGTGCAGCCACGATCCACCGGGCTCGCCGAGGATGAGCAGGGTTTCATCACCCACCCGTTCCACGATGGAGGCGGCGCCGCCGTCGATCGCCACCGTACGGGACAGCCCGGGTGCGTCCCGCGCCAGGTCGTCGAGGAGGGCGCGGGCCGAAGCCTCGCTCGTTCCCGGCGGCGGCGCCGTGATCAGGGATCCGGGAATGGCAAGGTTGCGAGCGATGCGGTGGGCGATGGAGGCCGCCAACAGGGAGTTGGGGCCCGAGCCCACGGCGGCGGCCACAGCGCGCACCCGCTCCGGGTCGACCTTGTACGGCGCGGCAACGTTGACGAGGTCGAACGACGACAGCTTCTTGGTCACCAACGCGTCGGCCCTGGCATCGATGCAGGCGCTGCGCAGGTCGCCCTCGACCCGGGTCGGCTCCTGGTCCGTGAGCATGGCGGCCACGGCGCCGGTCCCGCTCCCCCGGGTCCAGACGACGTTCCACGGCGCAGCCGGACGACGCGGGGAATCGCCCAATACCGGCTCGGAGTGCTCGTCGGCCCGGCCCCTCGCGGACTGCTCGGTCATGCGGGAGCAGCGTATCAAACCCCTGCGACGGAATTGGAACGGTTTTCGCGACCGTTGCTACCAACCCAGGGCTGGTACACGCGCCCAGCGTTGGTACCAGCCCTAGGTTCGTACCCGCGACCAACGTTGCTGCCAAGCGTGGGCTGGTACACGCGCCCAGCGTTGCTACCAACCCTGGGTTCGCAGTGCCACCCACGCCTGGAAGTCGGTGAGGGGCCAGGTGTTGGCCACCCGGGCCCGTTCCACCCAGCCGCGGCGGGCGGTGCGCACGCCCCACTCGATGTTGGCGAACTCGGTGGTGTGATGCGCATCGGTGGAGATGACGTAGACGATGTCGTCCCGCTCCCTCGCTCGCAGCAGAAGGTCGGAGGGGACGTCGAGACGATCGATGTGGCAGTTGACCTCGAGAGCGGTCCCGGTCTCGGCGGCGGCGTCGAGCACGGCGTCGAAGTCGAGGTCGATGCCGGGCCGGTGCCCGAGACGGCGCCCCGTGAGGTGGCCGATCGCCCGGACCGCCGGGTTCGCCATGGCGGTCACCACCCGATCGGTTTGCTCGGTCGCGGACAGGTCGAAGTGGGAGTGGACGCTGGCCACGCACCAGTCGTAGCCGGACAGGAAGTCGGCGTCGTAGTCGACGCCGCCGCCGGGGCCGATGTTGAGCTCGGCGCCGTGGAGGATGGTGAGATCAGGGAACTCGGCGCGCAGCCCGTCGATGACCTCCCGCTCCTCGAGCACCCGCTCACGGGACAGCCCGTTGATGGCCAGATCCTCGCCATGCTCGGCGATGGCGATGTACTCCAGCCCGCGGCCGGCGGCGGCGGCCACCATCTCCTCGAGCGTGCTGCGCCCGTCCCCCGACCACGTGGAATGCACGTGGAGGTCGCCCCGGATGTCGTCGACGCTCACCAGATCCGGGAGCGATCCGGACTCGGCGGCCTCGATCTCGCCGTTGTCCTCGCGCAGCTCCGGCGGGATGTAATCGAGGTCGAGTGCGCGGTAGATGCCCTCCTCGGTCTCCGACGCAACGACGGTGTCGCCGTCGAGGAGCCCGTACTCGTTGAGCAGCCAGCCCCGGGAGATGGCACGCTGGCGCAGCGCGATGTTGTGCGCCTTGGACCCGGTGAAGTAGAGGGCGGCCGAACCGCGCTGTTCCGGAGGCACCACCCGCAAGTCGACCTGGAGCTCTCCGGCAGTGATGGACGCCCCGCCCCCGCCCGCCTTGATCTTCTCACCCTGAGCGACGAACCGGTCCACGACGGGTGCCGGGTCTGCGCTGATCACGAGCAGGTCGATGTCGGCGATGCTGTCCCTGAAGCGGCGCAGGCTCCCGCACGGGATCACCTCCACGACCCCGTCGACCTGCTCGATCTCGGCGACCAGGCGGTTCGCCAGCCGGAGCGCCGGTCCGATCGGGATCCTGTGTTCCTTCCCGGCGAGCCCGAGGCGCTCGATGGCCCGCCCGATCTTCTCTTCGGTCTTGGCTCCGAGCCCGGGAAGCTCACGGACCTGTTGGGCCTCCACCGCGGCACGGAGCTGCTCGATCGACGCCACCCCCAACTCGTCGCGCAGCGTGACCGCTGTCTTGGGGCCGACCCCGGGCACGCGGAGCATGGCGACGAACTCGTCCGGGTACCTGGCGGCCAGCTCGTCGAGCTTCTCGATGTGGCCGGTGTCGAGGAACTCCCTGATCTTCTTCGCCGTCGAGTCGCCGACGCCGTCGATCGCCTTGAGCTGCTTGTCGTCGAGATCGGCGATGTCCTCCGGGAGCACGCGGATGGCTTCCACCGCCCGCTCATAGGCCCTGGTGCGAAACGACTGGGCGCTGCCGTCCTCAAGCTTGGTCAGGTCCACCAGCCTGGCGAGCGCGGCGGCGACGTCTTCGTTGGCGCGCATGTCAGAAGGCAAACACCGTGTAGGCCGCGAAGCCGACGAGGAGCAGGATGCCCTCCGCTCGGTCGATCTTGCGCCCGGTGAATGCGAACAGGCCGGCGACCGCCGCCGCGGCCACCATCAAGATCAGCAACGCCGGGGTGACCGCCTCGAGCGGGCCTCCTCCGACCAGCGCGGCGAATCCCATGACGCCGAGGGAGTTGAACAGGTTGGACCCGATCACGTTGCCGATGGCCAGCTCGGTCTCCCGATGGCTGGCGCTGGCGATCGCAGCAGCCAGCTCGGGCAGGCTCGTCCCGACACCCGTGATCAGCCCGAGGAAGACGACCGAGAAGTCGAAGCGCTCACCAACACCGACGACACCCTCGAGGAGCAGGTCGGCACCGAACACCGTGGCGATGAGGGCGACGACGGCGATGCCGAGCTCCACCGTGGGGCTCCGCGTCGCCCCGTCGACCTCTATCCCCGCCATCGAATTGCGGGCAGGATCGGCCATCGACCAGCGAACCACCATCGTCAGTGCTACCACCAGCATGGTGAGCAGGACGAGGCCCTCCCACCACTCGAGGCGATCGTCCCAGAGCACGAGGGCGAGCATCCCGACCGAGAAGAGCATGAGGACGCCTTCGCGGCGAATGGCCCGCCGTC
>CAYQZO010000036.1:0-10401 GCA_964421925.1 uncultured Acidimicrobiaceae bacterium | reverse complement strand
GGCGAAGACCGCTGTTACTGGGCCGAGGTCTCGTTCACCGCCTCCGACGGCCGGGACTGGACCACCGGTCTGGGTGTCCCGGAGGACAGCGAAGTAGGCGACGTCGTCGAGGTCCGGTACCTGCCCGGCGACCCGCCCGACGTGCTCGAGGGCAACGCCCTGGCAAGCTGGTTCGCCGTTGCGGTGGTCGCTGTCGTGTTCCCGCTCGCCGGTCTGGTGGCGGCGGCGTGGGGCGGACGGCGACTGTGGCTCATCCGTGAAGGCGGCTCACCGGTCTGACGACACATAGAGGGTGCGGGTGGTCACGTGGCACAGCCACCCGATCCGCCGACGCTTCCTCACAGAGCGAGACGCGATCAGCTTCCCGCTGAGTCGTCCGCCTCTTCCTGTCGGCGTTCCTCGATGAGCTCATCCACCAAGGACCGGTCTCCGGTGTACTCGCGGACGACATCTTGAACCTCTTTGACCGCCGACAGACTGGCGGGCTCGAACCCTCCGTGGAGCACTTCCGGGGCCAGATCCGCTCCGTTGGGCCAGACGATGGTGCCAATCGCAGGATCGACCCGGATCTCGTTGAACGCCTCATCGTCTGACACGACGGCTTCGAACGCGGGGCCCCACAGGAACGGGGTCAGATCAACCACGCGTTCCGACCCATCCGAGAAGGAGAGTCGAACCGTCCGATTGCGAATGACTTCTACAGCTGTGACTTCGATCACAGGAATCCTCACGTCAATGGCTCAATCGTACCGGAGGGCTCCTTTCTCACCGCCCGCTGCTCTTCTACAGCTCGATCGCGTCACCGAGCACCTGATCTCGCTCAGTCCCTTCCAGACCACTCGTCGCCACAACGTCGACGCTCACTCCCAGCAACCGCTCCAGCTCTGCCCGAAGAACTGCGAGGTCGAACAACGTTGCGCCCGGCCCAACGTCGACGAGGAGATCGACATCGCTCCCAGCGTGGGCCTCACCACGGGCCAACGAACCAAACACGCGTGGATGGGATGCGCCGTGGGCCTCCACGATGCGCACGATCTCCTCCCGGCGCCGCAGGACGTCGTTGAGGTGGATTTGCTCACTCACGGCGCCCACTTCCGCTTCCCGATGGTGTCGATGACCTCCTTGGGGGCGATGTGAGCCAGGTAGGTGTTGGTGGTGGCCAGCGACATGTGCCCCAGCTGGCGCTGGATGATCCCGATGGGAACCCCTTCCATCATCAGCTCGTAGGCGTGGGTGTGGCGCAGCCCGTGGGGATGCACCCGCTTGCTGATGCCCGCCCGCCGGGCCAGCCGGGGCAGCATGCTGCGCACCACCGAAGGCTGCATGGGCCGGCCCGCCAGCGTGCAGAACACGGGGGCCGCCGCGGCGATGCCGAGCGTCCTGCGCCGCTCCAGCCATGCCTCGACCACCCGCACCGCCCCCGGGTCGATGCCCACGGTACGCCGCCGGTCGCCCTTGCCGTGGAGCACCGTCACCGACCCCACCCCGAGGTCGAGGTCCTTCAGTTGCAGCGCCAGCGCCTCGCCGAGGCGCAACCCGGTCCGGTAGAGCAGGGTGATGAGCGCCCGGTGCCGCAGCCCGTAGCTGGACGTCGTCGAGCACTGTGCCAGCAAGGCTCGAACCTCCTCGGGAGTGAGGACCTCGGCGGGGTAGGTCTTCCCCTTGTTGGCCGGCGGCTCGCCCTTCCGAAACCCCGGTGTGGTGACGGTCGATCCCATCCGCGCACCGTATGCGGCGGGTGTGACACCTCTGCGCCGGTTGTCGTCACCTTGGTAGGTTCGACTCCGCCAGAGGAGGCCGATAACGGATACCGATCTTCCCACCATGGTGGTCGACCTCGACGAGGTGCTGTTCGACTTCGTCGCCTCCTTCTTCGCCTGGCACAACCGCCGCTACGGGACCGACCTCACCCTCGAGAACCTGGCGGGGGCCAAGTACCTGTTCGACGCCTGGGGTGGGACCAGCGAGGAGGCGGTGGAGCGGATCGCGGCGTTCTTCGCCGACGTCGACGTTCTCGGCATCGAGCCCATCGCCGGGGCCGTCGATTGCCTGCAGCGCCTGCAATCGAAGTACCGGCTGGCGGTGGTGAGCGCCAAGGATCCCGCCTACGCCGACATCACCCATGCCTGGATCGACACCTACTTCCCCGGCGTGTTCGACCGGGTGATCCTCGGCATCGGGCACTCGGAGCGAGGTGAGGGATCGGTGACCAAGGCCACGGTGTGTCGCGAACTCGGCGCCAGCGTCATGGTCGACGACCAGGTCGCCCATCTCGCCCCGGCGGCCGAACACGGGATCCGCACCCTCGTGTTCGGTCCCTACCCCTGGAACCAGAACCAGCCGTTGCCACCGAATGCCACCCGGGTCACCGGCTGGCCAGAGGTCTGCGCCGCGCTCGGTTAGCGCTCGACTCGCGACGCGCCGACCCGCTGCTCCTGCATGAAGCCGGCGAAGAAGCCCGCCAGCTCGGCGTAGGCGTCGAGGGGCAGGACGTGGGCAACGTGCTGGTCGGGCCGCACCACCACCACGCAACCCTGGTCGCGGTCGACGCCGCGCAGGTCGAAGATGTCCCGGTCGTTCTTCAGGTCGGGACAGAACATCTTCTGGTAGTCGGTGAGCCCGTACCGCCCCTTCCGCGTTAGCAGGAACGGGGGCATGGCCTCCAGGGCGAGGGTGCGGTGCCCCTGCTGGAACACGGCCCGGACGTCGATCACCGAGTCCACGTCGGCTCCCGCCGGCGTGTACCGGCGGACCGGGGACTCGGGGGCATCGGCGAGGAACTCACACAGCCGGGCGATGCTCGACGCCGGCGACGCCGGCTCCTCGGCGGTGGCGAAGACGATGACCCGCCACCGCCCGTCGGCCTTGAGGACGTGGCCGATCTCCAGGGGTTTGGCATCGGCGAGGCGGATCACCGGCGCCGAGTGGAAGCGCATCCCGATGGGAAAGCCCTCTGCCAGCCCCTGGTGGGTGGGCTCGGCGGTGAGGATCGAGGGCCGGTACCGGATGGTGGTGCCCGCCGTGTAGCGGAGCTGGCGCTGGAAGTAGCGTTGGAACTCCTCGGGGTCGACGCCGTCGGGGTCGGAAGCCGACCTGGGAGGCAGGCTCATCATCCTGGCCCACACCCGGTCGAAGTCGATGAGCTCCTTAGCCACCCCCTGGCGCTCCTCGGAGTAGGTGTGCAGCAGCGACGGTGCGGATCGTCCCAGGAAGACCGCTGCCAGCTTCCACCCCAGGTTGAAGGCGTCCCGGATGGACACGTTCATGCCCTGGCCCGCCTTTGGGCTGTGCGTATGGCAGGCGTCGCCGGCGATGAACACGCGGGGCAGGCGCGACTCCACCTCGTCGGCGGGGACGTCGTCGAACTTGTCGGTGAGCCGCTGCCCGATCTCGTACACCGACCACCAGGCCACCTCCTTGACCTCCAGGGTGTAGGGGCGGAGGACCCGCCGGGCGGCCTCGATGACGTGGTCGACGGTGATGTTGCGGCCGGCCACCCGCTCCCCCTCCTCGAGCTGATCGAGCTCGATGTACATGCGGACCATGTAGCCGCCCTCGCGAGGGATGATGAGCACGCTTCCCTCGTGAGCCGACTGGATCAGGGTCTTCAACCGGATGTCGGGGAAGTCGGTGACGGCGAGGACGTCCATCACCCCCCACGCCTGGTTGGCCGAGTCGCCCCGCATCTCCCGCCCTATCGCCTTGCGCACCGTGCTGTGGGCGCCGTCACACCCGACCGCGTAGCGGGCGCGCACGGTCTCGATCTCGGCTTCGTGCTCCTGGTCGATGCGCTCGATCCGGGCGGTGACCGGGTAGTCGGCCTCTCCCGGGTCGACGGTGAGCTCCACCAGCCGGCGCGAGTAGTCGGGGACGAGGCGGGTCGGAGCGTTGGCCATGACCTCGAGGAAGAAGTCGTGGACCCGGGCCTGGTTGAGGATCACGTGGGGGAACTCGCTGAGCCCGTCCTCGACGTCCTGGATGCGGTCGCTGCGCACGATGGTGGCCGGATCGGCCTCGTCGGGCTTCCAGAAGGTGGTCTCGTTGACCCAGTAGGCCTCCTTCACCACCTTCTCGCTGAAGCCGAAGGCTTCGAACACCTCGACGGTGCGCACCGCGATGCCGTCGGCCTGGCCCCGGAGCAGCCGGCCCTCCTTCTGCTCGATGATGCGGGTGCGGATCTCGGGGAACGCCGCCAGCTGTGCCGCCAGGGTGAGGCCGGTCGGGCCGGAGCCGACGATGAGGACGTCGAGCTCGTCGGGCAGGCGCTCGGAGCGCTCCTCGTAGCCCTCGGCCGGTTCGGCGATGCTCGGATCCCCGGGGCGGTACCCGTCGAGATGGAACTGCATGGCATCCGGAGTGTCGGGTGCCGGCGACGGGAATGCAAGGGCACCACAGGTATGGTCGCGTCGAGAATGGACATCGGAAGGTTCGGGATCTGGCAACGGGTGGGCGACGTCTCACCGGAAACGGCACGCCTCGTCGAGTCTCTCGGCTTCGGCGCCCTCTGGGTCGGCGGGTCGCCCGGCGGCCGGCTGGAGCCCGTGGAGGCCGTCCTCGACGCCACGGACACGCTGGTGGTGGCCACCGGGATCGTCAACATGTGGCGCGACGACGCCGCCACCGCGGCGGCGGCCTACCACCGGATCGAGGATCGCCACCCGGATCGGTTCCTGCTCGGGGTCGGCATCGGCCACCCCGAGGCGACCGCCGAATACCGCAGCCCCTATGCGACCACCGTGGGCTACCTCGACGCCCTCGACGAAGCCGGCGTGCGCCGGGAGCATCTCGTGCTCGCCGCCCTCGGCCCCCGCATGCTCGAGCTGGCCGCCGACCGGACCACAGGCGCCCACCCCTACCTCACCACCCCCCGCCACACCCGGTTGGCCCGTCCCCTCCTCGGCGACGGGGCGCTGCTCGCCCCCGAACAGACCGTGGTCGTGGATGACGATCCCGCCAGGGCGCAACCGATCGCCGCCGACTTCCTCGCCCGCTACCTGCGCTTGGTGAACTACCGCAGCAACCTGGTGTGGGAGGGGTGGGCGGCCGGCGACCTCGAGGAAGGGGGCAGCGTGCGGCTTCGCGACGAGGTCGTCGTGACCGGGGATGCCGCAGCAGTGGCACCCGGGATCGTGGCTCACCTCGACGCCGGTGCCGACCACGTCCCCATCCAGGCCCTCGGGCCGGACCCGGCCGGCGCCTACCGCGCCCTGGCTGCGGTCCTCCTCGACTGAACCACCCTCGTTCAGCCCGAGTCCGCCCCGACCAGATCCGCCTCGGCCTCCAGCCACCAGGTGGTGACGGCCCCCTTGCCCTTGACCTGGACCTCTCCCCGCGACGTCGCCACGAAGCGGTCCTTGACCAGCTGGTAGGTAG
Source organism: uncultured Acidimicrobiaceae bacterium (assembly GCA_964421925.1). Classification (GTDB taxonomy): domain Bacteria; phylum Actinomycetota; class Acidimicrobiia; order Spongiisociales; family UBA5794; genus JACZST01. Next base: position 5,028 of record CAYQZO010000036.1, on the reverse strand, counting down.
CGTCGCTGATCTGGACGCTGTCGGGTTCGCCGTGGGACTCCATCCGCGACGCGGTGTTGACCGTGTCTCCCCAGATGTCGTACTGGAACTTCCGGGTCCCGATCACCCCGGCCACCACCGGGCCCGAGTTGATCCCGATCCGAAAGGAGAACGGGCAGGTCTCGGCGTAGGCGAGCATGTCCAGCGCAAGAGTGCACAGCACCTCGGCATGGTCGTGCCGCGGCACCGGGACCCCGGCGGCGACCATGTAGCTGTCCCCGATGGTGCGGATCTTCTCCACCCCGCACCGCTCCACCAGCAGGTCGAAATGGGTGAACACCTCGTTGAGCTGGTCCACCATCTCCTCGGGCTCGTGGGTGGCGGAGAGCGGGGTGAACCCGACGACATCGGCGAACAGCACCGACACCGCATCGAAGTGCTGCGCCTTCGTCGTGCCCGTCTCCTTGAGCTCGGCCTCCACGGCGGCGGGCAGCACGTTGAGCAGCAACGCCTCCGCCCGCTGGCGCTCCGCGGTGAGGCGGGTGTGCAGCGACAGCAGCAGCGGGGCCACCAGCACGACGGTCCCGACGAACACGACCACGAACAGGATCGTGCTCAACGTGGCGTCCGGTGGCTCCCGGCCCTCCTGCAGCGCTTGCTCGGCGAACCCAAAGCCGATGGCGACCAGACAGAAGACCACGGCGACGACGGCGACCGCGCGCCTGCTGGCCACCATCGAGGCGGCGATCAGGATTGCGGTCAGCCACATCAGGTAGGCGCCGGAATAGGCATACCCGCCGAGCACGACGTGGATGAAGATGATGACCAGGGTGGCCGCGGGCATGACGACGGCGCTGGACCAGCGCAGGTTCCCGGTGGCGGCGAGGAAGACCCAGGCACTGAGGTAGGCGAGGGCGAGCACCACGCTGGCGGCGGCGGCCAGCGGCTCGTCGAACCAGAAGAACAAGAGCGCAAAGAGCAGGGCGAAGGTCATCGCCCCGAGGCGCACCCCGGTCCCCATCCGCGCCACCGTGACCCGGCTCTCCACGGTTCCGAGGAGCCCGATCGGCTCGATCCGGGACGCCATCCGCTCCATGAACGTCGATGCCATCGGTTTTCCCAACGCTGAGTTGAATCGCAGCGGCGGGCGAGCCGGGGCGAGCCCGCCCGCGCTGCCGGTCAGTCCTCCATGGCCGCGGAGAGCATCTCTACGACCTCCGGAGACAAGGTCGTGTGCAGGATGGTGCCTCCATCGAACTCGTCCAGCGCCTCCATCGAGGCCGCCACGTCGGAGAACTCGACCGTGGCCACGATGGCGGAGCTGTCCGGCTCGAGGCCGGCGCCGATCTCCGCGAGCAGGTCGTCGGCGATGCCAAGGTCGATGCCCTTGGCCGCCAGGGCCCCGCCACCGGCTCCGAGCAACGCGGCGCCGATCAACCCTCGCCCGGAGAGCAACCCGAGCAACCCACCGGCAGCGGCTCCGGCGATGGCACCCTCTTTGGTATCGAAGTCCGCGGTCTCCTCGATCTCGACGCCACCATCGGTGAGGCGGCGGATCACCGCGGCGTCACCGAGCGCCAGCAGCCGCTCGTCGTTGAGGCGCCCGAGCTCGGCGAGCACCTCATCTGCCTTCGACACGCTCGGGAACGACACCACGAACATCTCGGTGGGCGCACCCTCCTTCATGCCTCTGGCGATGGCGGTTCCCTTGTCCACCATCGACTTTCCTTGATCCATTGCGCGATCGGTGAGGCTCTTGTCGCTCATCGGTCGTCACCTCCCTTCCTGTTTGGGTCCTCCTCGTGGCCAACCCGCTTGGTCGGCGATGCTAGGTCACACCTGTTTCGGTACGTGGCTTCCGTACACCAGACGGATGATCCGGTGACCGAAGTCGGAAGTCGGCTTGAACATCAGCGGACACCCGCCGTCGATCACGGTGATGCCGTGCTCCCGCCCGTAGGCGGTCGCGGTGTTCGACACGCTGCTGCCATCCGGACCCCAGTGCATCCAGACGTACCCGATGCCGAGCTCGGCGCACTCCCTCATGGTGTCCTCGGCGATCTGCGGTCTGGTCCCGATGACCACCGCGTCGACGCCACCGGGAATCGACTTCAGGTCCGGATAGGCTCGGTCACCCTCGCCGGTGTCGGCATTCGGGTTGACCGCAAACACCTCATAGCCACGGTCGCGCAACCGCTTGTACACGACGTTGCTCCCGTGGCTCTTCGCCTTCCGCGACACCCCGGTGACCGCAACCCGCTTCTTGTCCAAGAACGCCGCTGCGGCCTCATTCACACTCTGCATGCCTCCCCTTTCATACTCTCCCGTCCCAGGCTCACTCCACGCCGGCGAATTGCGGCACCTCGAGCGGTGTGAACCACGTGACGTCCACGCCGAATCTGTTGACCAGCTCGACCAGCCGGGGCGAGGGCTCGCCGTAGACCGCCAGCTTGTGGTCGTAGGCGAACTCGGCAAACAGTGCCTCTCGAGCTTCGCGTACGTTCATGGCGTGCTGCACCAGCGCGTCCGCGTCCACGTAGGCCTCGCGGACCTCGCACTGAGTGCCGTCGCTGCTGATGTACCAGTCGTAGGCGAGGGTGCCGGTGTCCTTCTCCTTGGTCTGCCGCATGATCTCGGCGGCACCCCGGGTGAAGCCCTCCAGCTGTCCTTCGCGCACCTTCAACTGCGCACGGACTTCGAATGGGTTCATGGTCGATCCTCCTGTGGACGCCAACGTCTGCGGGGGATGACGTCCGATGGGGTGCGGCAAGCGTCGTCTCATCCCTTCGGGCCGGCCAGGCCTCGCGTTAACCCCTCTGTAGGCCCACCCAAAACGGTGAAACAGGGCCGAAAGTCCCTTCCCGATGATGCCCGAGGCTCGCGCGTCGCCGGCCCTCGGGCTTCGGCCTCGCCTCCCCTACGCTTCGGCCCGAATGAACCCCACCACCTCGACCGAGCGCGAGTCCCTGCAGCGTCGTGCCCTCCGTCTCGAATATGCCACCATCGCCTGGAACATCGGCGAAGCGGTGCTCACCATCGCCCTCGGCGTGGTGGCGAGCTCGCTGGCGCTCATCGGGTTCGGGACGGTGTCCATCGTCGAGGTGTTCGCCTCTTCGGTCGTGGTCTGGCACATCCGGATCGGAGAGCGAGACCACCCCGAGCGGACCCGCCTCGCCTTGCGCCTCATCGCCGCCGCCTTTCTGGTCCTGGCAGTCGTCCTGGCGGTGGCCGCCGTCAACGACCTCGTCACCGGACGACGCGCCGACGAATCCCCCGCCGGCATCGTGTACCTCGCCATGGCCGCGACGGTGATGTTCTCCCTCGCCTTCGCCAAGCGGCGCACCGCCAACCGGCTCGACTCGGCGCCGCTGCACTCGGAAGCGGCCGTCACCTTCCTCGACGGCGTACTGTCGACGACGACGCTCGTCGGACTCGCCCTCAACGCATGGCTCGGCTGGTGGTGGGCCGACCCCGCGGCAGCCTTGCTCGTAGCCCTCGCCGCCGTCGGCGAGGCCAGAGAGACCTGGAACGAGGCCGTCGAGTGACCCGGTTGCGGCTCAGTGACGCTGGAACTCGTCAACCTCCTCTGGCTCGACCAGCTCGAAGCCGTCCTCCATCCCAGGAGTCGTGTCGTCCTGCCGGCGTTCGATGAAGACCACCATGGCGTGCACACCCAGTCCCAGTGCCCACGGGATCGTGATCCAGTACGCATAGTTCAAGCCGTCACCGAGGACGATGTCCTGGAACCAGATGAAGGCATTGACCATGGTGAAGATCAATGCGTGCCACATCAGGCCGGTCAGCGCATCAGCGGTCCTGCGAGCCTCGCGTACCGATCTGGGCGCCAGGACGAGCGTTCCCAGTGAGATCAGGAGCAGCACGGCGCCACCGATCAACAGGCCGTACGCCCATCCGATGGCGATGTCGCCAACGCGCCACGACAGATCCCCACCGATACCGACGGACTGGTCGTCGCCGGCGAACAGGATGAACAGGCCGAGGAACGCGGCGATGCCCCCGACGATCCCGAGGAACCAGACCGTGAACGTCGCCAGGGGTCCCGGCCTCGCGCGAATCTCGCTTGGGCTCGTTTGCTGTGCCACGAGACACCTCCCTTTGTCGGGCCCACTTCGAGTGGACACGCAACACGGGTCGCCTTCAAGGGGCGAAGGTCACTTCCCACGGCGACCGCAGCCGATCCCGTCGCCCTAGATTCGCCCCGTGGAGGGCACACCGGCGCATTTGGCGATGCTGGCGGCGGTCGAGGAGTTGGTCGGCCAGCCCGTCACCCGCTTCGAGACCACGCCGGGCGGGCTGACCCATGCGGTGACCGGCCTCGCCGCGTTGAGCGATGGCTCCACCGTGTTCGTCAAGGCAGGGCTCGGCGACCAGTCGCGCCGACAGGTGGCGGCCGAGATCGCCAACCTCGAGTGGTTGCGAGGCTCGTTCCTCCCCCGGGTGATCGCCACCTCGATCGATCCGCCCATCCTGGTCGTCGAGGATCTGTCCGCCGGGCACTGGCCGGAGCCCTATCCGGGCGATCTCACCACGCTGGAGGCTGCACTCGACGAGCTGCGCAGCATTCTGATCCCGAGCGACGTGGCCCTTCGAACCCTGCAGCCGCCCGGAGGGGAGATCCTTGCCGAACTGGAGACGAACGCCGTCGAAGCAGTGCCGCTGGCGAGCTCGTGGCTGGCGTCCCACGCCCCGCAGATTCGGACCGCGGTCGCCGCACTCGACGCGGGGACATCCCTCGTCCACGCCGACCTGTGGTACTCCAACCTCTGCTTCCTCCCCGGCCGGGTCGTCATCGTCGACTGGTCCCATCTGCGGATCGGATCACCCTGGTACGACGCATCGACGGTGTCGATCGATCTGATCATCGAAGGACGCCCTCCCCTCCGCATCGAGAATGCCGTCGGGTGGGCGGCCGCGCACACCGCCTGGGTGGTGTGGGCCCTCGCCACGGGCCCCGGCGCTCCCATCTCGAATCACGAGGCGTGGCGGAAGGACAACCTGGAGCTGTTCGACGGCACCGCCTGGTGGTTC
>CAYQZO010000035.1:0-10509 GCA_964421925.1 uncultured Acidimicrobiaceae bacterium | reverse complement strand
ACGCCTGCCGATGCCGACCGCTTCGCGCGCCTCAGAAAGGCCTAGCCGGCGGTGTCCTTGCGCCGGGCGGCGAGCGGTGGGAACAGGTCCATCACCCGGTCGTAGGAGCCGTTGCCGCCGCCGTTGCGGCTGGTGTAGCCGCCGGTGCGCAGGTTCTCGTCGACGGTCATCTCGGCGAAGATCCGCCTGCCCTCCAACACCTGGGCGATCCCCGCCTTGACGATGTCGGAAGGGTCCTTGTTGTCGATGCGCTCCCCGTCGAGGGTGACGCTCCCCTTCGTGATGTCCCCCTCGTGGATGTCGAGGAGCCCGGTGATGGCGCGCAGTGTGGTGGTCTTGCCCGCTCCGTTGGCGCCGAGCAGGGCGACGATCTGGCCGTCGCGCACCTCCAACGACAGGCCCCGCAGCACGAGGACCACGTCGTTGTACACCACCTCGAGGTTGGCGACTGCCAGCATCGGTGATTGAGGAGGGGGTGGCCCATCGGGGCCACCCCCTCGGTCATCCTTTCGCTATCCGCCCAGCTGGTAGCAGGCCTCCTGGAAGTCGTAGGCCGCCGCAAGCGGACCCACGTAATCGGTCTCGATGATGGTGGTGCCGGTACCGCCGGCGGCCAGATCTTCGAGTGATGGCTTGATGATCCAACCGGACCGCTGCAGCTGCTCGTCGGGCGTGCCGACGTAACTCTCCGGCGGGGCAAGCCCGTCGAACTCCAGGCCATCGATGCTCTTGAGCGCGGCCAGCACGCCGGCCCTGGTCATGTCACCGTTGTCGTAAGCCCGGCGCAGCGCCTCTTCGAGGATCTTGACCTCGAGGACGCCTTCGCCGTAGTAGTCGAACGGCCCCAGGTCGGAGCGCCACTTGGCCATCAGGTCGCGGACGTCCGCGGCCCCCTGCGAGTCGCCACCCCACGGCGAGACGTAGGCGAACCCGTACCAGTCACGCTCGATCTCCTCGGCGAAGTCGCCGAGCAGGTAGTTGGGGCTGTAGGTCGGGTTGGCGCCCGTCCAGATCGCCACCATGCCGTCGTTGAGGACGGCCTCCTGGTAGATCGCCGGGAAGGTCACGTTGGGCTCGGTGGTGATGAACACGATGTCGGCACCGCTGGCGCTGATTGCGTCGGCGGTGGTCACCAGGTCCTCCTGCCCGATCATCCCGGACTTGTCGAGCACGACCTCGAGCCCCAACTGCTCGGCGGCGTACTTGGCGCCTGCCATCGAGTCCAGCCCGTAGTCACCGCCGAGCGAGGCGAATGCGATCGACATGTCCGACCCCATCTCGCTCACGAGGAAGTCGAGGATGTTCATGGCCTCGATGCAGTACGGCGCCCCGTGGTGGATCAGATTGCCGCTGTAGGTCGGATCGGTCCACCCCGAGTACCAGGTGAGCGGGATCGTCGCGATACCCTCGGCGGCAAGGTCGGGCAGGATGGCTACGGTCTGCGGGGACCCGACCGAGTGCCCGAAGGCAACCACCGAGTCCTTGAGCTCGTTGAACCCGATCACCGTCTGGTCTGCCATGTAGGCGGTGTCGAAGATCTCGAGCTCGATCATCAACCCGTTGATCCCGCCTTGCTCGTTGAGCTCCTTGACGGCGGCTTCGTAGCCGTCGACGATGCCCTGCACCAGGAACGAGAACACCCCGGTCAGGTCGGAGAGCAACCCGACCCTGATGACGCCGGCTTCGAGATCGACCCCGACGTCGGTGGCGATCTCCATCATCTCCGCGGTCGTCGTCGTTTCTTGTCCGCCGGTCGTCGTGGTCTGACCCGGCGGGCTCGTCGTCGTTGTCGTGTCTTCGCTGGTCCCGCACGCCGCTACCACGAGGGCGAACGCCAGCAGGGCAATCAATACCCGTAGTCGGCTCATGCTTCCTCCCTGTTCGTCTGCCTCAGTACGAGAAGGGCCATGCCTTCCAGTAGTTCTTCACCCTGATCCAGATCCCGTACAGCCCGAGGGGCTCGAAGATCAAAAAGACTATAAGCAGGATCCCGTAGAGGATGAGATTGAACTGGAAGATCGTCACACCCGGCGAGGTGCCGGCGAGGGTGGAAACGATCCCCCAGTCGTCGAGATCGGTGGCCACGATGAAATCGGCGAACGGGGCGAAGAACCCGTCCCCCTGCGCGGTGTTGCCGAGCAGCTCGGTGAAGTCGCGCACCAGGCGGGGGAGCAGCGTCACGAAGGCGGCGCCGAGGAGGGTCCCCGTCACCGTTCCCACCCCGCCGATGAGGATGATGGCAAGGAACTGCACCGACAGGAACAGGGAAAAGGCTTCGGGGATGATGAGCCCGATGAAGGATGCCCACAGCGCACCACACACCCCCGCATAGAACGAAGAGATCGCAAAGGCGAGCGCCTTGCTCCTGGCATCGGCCACCCCCATCACCTCGGCGGCGATGTCGCGGTCGCGAATGGCCATGAAGGCTCTTCCGGTCCGGGTGCGCTGGATGTTCTTGGCAACGACGGCGAACAGGATGAGCAGGGCCAGCAGGAACAGGTAGGTCTTCACCTCGGAAGAGACGTCGACGCCGAACCACGTGCTGTCCGAGCCCAGGTCGAGCAGCGGATCACCCTCACTCCCCCACAGCCGGAACTCCAGGTTGGGGAAGCGCCGCCCCGACTGGGATCCGCCGGTGAGCCGGGTCAGGTTGATCCACAGCCACTGGCCGATGAAGACCAGGCCGAGGGTGACGATGGCCAGGTAGATGCCGCGCACCCGCACCGCGGTAGGCGCCACCAGCACTCCCACCGCCGCGGCCACCAGGCCCGCAGCGGGGAGCCATACCCACATGGGCAGGCCCAGCCCGAGCAATGGCGACCCGATCGGGCCGCCGAGCCAGGCTGCGGTGTAAGCGCCGACCCCCATGAAGAAGGCATGCCCGAGCGAAACCTGCCCGCCGAGGCCGGTGAGGACGTGCAATCCGAGGGCGCCGATGGCGAAGATCGCCACCAGGCTGAGCTGGGTCATCCAGTCGCTCTCACCGAGGAAGCCGAACCCGGGAACCAGCCCGAAGGGAACGAGCACCGCCAGGAACAGCAAGAGGATGGCGACGGCAACCTTCTGGGTCCAGGTGGGGAGCAGCGCCTGCTCGTCTTCGTAGGACGTGTAGAGGTTGGGTCGGCCTCTCATACCCGCCTGATCTCCTCGGTCCCGAACAACCCGTAGGGACGGACCAGCAGGACCGCCATCATCAGCAGGTAGGGCAGCACCGCGGAGAACCCGCCGCCCAGGAACGACCAGGTGTCACCCACCAGGTAGGCGCCGGCGTAGCGCTCGGCGAGACCGACGATGAACCCGCCGACCACGGCGCCGGTGATCGAGTCCAGGCCGCCGATGATCACCGCGGGGAGGGCGCGAAAGGCGAAGAAGGCCGTGGCGTCGAAGGTGACCCCGGGTGACCGGGGGAACAGCGATGAGAAGATACCGCCGAGGGCGGCAAGGGCGGCGCCGATCACCCAGGCGAGGGCGAAGATGCGCCCGGCGTTGATGCCCTGAGCCATCGCCGCCTCCTGGTCGAAGGCGGTGGCGCGCATGGCCACGCCGACCCGGGTGCGGAAGAACAGCGCCACCAAGACCAGGGTGACGATCGTCACCACGATGGTGGCCACTTCCGTCTTGGCCATGGTGAACAGGCCGAAGTCGAGGAGGTCCGTGCCCCAGGGCGTGAAGAGGGGCCGGGTGGCCTGCCCGATGAGGTCGTTGGTGACCGTGCGGATGATGATGTCGAGGGCGATCGTGATCATCACCACCGCAAACAGCGGCTCGCCGATCATGGGGGCGATGGTGAGCCGCTCCACGACGTAGCCGACCAGGGCGGTGAGTGCGATCGCCACAAACCCGGACAGCGCCCACTGCACCGTCTGCGGCGCCCAATCGATGTAGCGGCCGGGGAAGTTGAGGGTGACGAAGAAGTAGGCGGCGAAGTAGGCGCCGAGGGCGGCGAGGGCCCCGTGGGCGAAGTTGAGCACCTGGGTGGCCTTGTAGATGAGGACGAGGCCGAGGGCGAGCAGGGCGTAGATGGCGCCGAGGGCGAGGCCCTGTGCGGTGGCCTCGGCGAACTTCTCCAGACCCGCCGGGGCGGCTTCGGCTTGGAGGATGAAGAGGAGGATCACGAGCGTCTACGAGTACATCGACGCGATCAAGTCTCCGAACATGTCTTCCATGGCGTTCCGTTTCAGCTTCTGGGTAGCGGTGAGCTCGCCGTCCTCGTGGTCGAGCTCCTTGGGGATCATGCGGAACTTCTTGATCTGCTCCACCCTGGCGAACTTCTCGTTGGTCTTGTTGACGATGCCCTGCATGAGCTCGATGACCTCGGGCTTCTCGGAGAGGTCGCGGTAGGTGGTGTAGGGGATCCCTTTGCTCAGCGCCCAGTCGCCGACGACGTCGAATTCGATGGCGAGCAGCGCGGTGACGAACTTGCGCCCGTCGCCGATGACCATGGCCTCCTTGATGTACGGGGACGCCTTCAGGCTGTTCTCGATCTCGGAGGGCGAGATGTTCTTGCCCCCCGAGGTGATGATGATGTGCTTGATGCGGTCGATGATCTTGACGTGGGTGCCGTCCACCCACTCCCCGACGTCGCCGGTCTTCAACCAGCCGTCCTCGGTGAAGGTGTCGGCGGTCGCCTCCGGCTTGTTCCAGTAGCCGACGAAGTTGCCCGGCGACTTGGTCTGGATCTCCCCGGTCCCCTCGTCGATGCGGAACCCGATCTGCGGATAGGGCTCACCGACCGTGCCCACCTTGACCCGGCCGGCGAAGTTGGTGGTTGCTACCGCGGTGTTCTCCGTCATCCCGTAGATCTCGTAAACCGGCACGCCGAGCCCCATGAAGAACTCGAGCACCTCGGGGGCGATGGGGGCGGCCCCGCTTCCCGCATACCTGCAGTGGCGCAGCCCTGCCTTCTCCTTGAGGGCGCGGAAGGTGAGCGGGTTCCCGATCCAGTAGGCGAGGCGGGCGCCGAGGGTGAAGTCGCCGCCGTTCTCCACCCGCTTGCGGCCGATGTATTGGGCCAGGCGCATGCCGAGGCCGTTGAGCAGCTTCTTGAACCGGCTGGCGTCGGCCATCCGGATGAGGATGGCGGCGTGGATCCGCTCCCAGATGCGGGGCACCGCAAAGAAGAAGGTGGGTTGCACCTCGCGCAGATTGGCCTGCACGGTCTCGATGGACTCGGCGAAGTACAGCGTGAGCCCGTTGGAGGTCAGGGTCCAGGTGGAGAAGATGCGCTCGGCGACGTGGCACAGCGGCAGGTAGGTGAGTCCGATGTCCTCGGGGCCGATCGGCTTGCCCTCCAGCCGGCCCTCGGCGTTGACCAGCACGTCCTGGCAGTACTTGATGTTGGCGTTGGACAGCATGGCGCCCTTGGGCGGCCCGGTCGTCCCTGACGTGTAGATCAGGGTGGCGATGTCGTCGGCCCCGGCGTCCGCCATGATCCGCTCCACGGCGCCCGGGTGCTCCTCCCGGTGGCGGCGGCCCAGCTCGTAGAAGTCGTCCCAGAACAGGAGCCGGCCGTCCTCGTAGGAGCGAAGGCCCCGCGGCTCGATGTAGAGGACGGTGCGCAGCGAGGGGAAGGCGTCCGGGCCCGACGCCGTGATCTTGTCCACCTGCTCCTGATCCTCGGCGAAGTGGACGATGGCGCCCGAGTCGTTGAGCAGATAGCGCACTTCGGGAGGCGGGTTGGTCGGGTACATGCCCGTGGAGATGGCTCTGATGGCGACGGCGGCGACGTCGAGGATGATCCACTCCGGGCGGTCCTCGGAGTGGATGGAGACCACGTCGCCCTGCTCAACGCCGAGGGCGAGCAGGCCGTGGGCCACGGTCTGCACCTCGTCCCACACCCTGGCCCAGGTGCGCTCGTGCCAGATCCCGAAGTCCTTGTCCCGCATCGCTACCCGGTCCGGCTCGCGCTGCGCCCAGTCGCGGACCAGCCAGGCGACGGTGGGGTAGGCGTCGGAGAGATCGGGCGTCTCGATCCGTTCCGCGGTCGGTGCCGTCATCGTGCCTCCCAAGCCCCGGGGCGTCCCAATCTAGAGAATCAGATCCTGTCGCGCGTACCTAGGGGAACATGTGATGTCACCCTAAGTACGCGCGACTAGGTCTCCTTGCGCACCCCGATCACCTTGAAGCGGCCGACGACGAAGGCCGGGTCGCTCAGCGAGGCGTTGCCCGCCGGGTTGTGCCCGGTGACGTGGAAGTCGGAGAACGCCACCGACTGGTTGACGTACAGGCCGCCGGTCAGGTTGAACGCCACCGACACCCCGCCGTCTGCGGCGGCGTCGACGGCCGCTTCCATCACCTCGTCGTCGGTGGTGTAGACCAGCCAGGTGATCGCCCCCTTGTCCCGCGCCGACTCGGCGGCCAGGGCGAGCGAGTCCTCGGTGGAGTCGGTGGCGATCACGAAGATCACCGGGCCGAACATCTCCCGCATGTAGGCATCGCGGTCCGAACCGTCGACCTTCACCACCACCGGGGTACGCACATTGGCGTCCGGGAAGTCGGGGTTCTTCACCTCGCGGGACTCCAGCAGGACCTCCCCGGAGGCGGCGGCTTCGTCCACCCTGGACACGCACTGGTCGGACTTGATGGCACCCAGGATCCCGGCGGCCCGCTCGTCGTCGCCAAGCAGACCGCCGACGGCGTTGGCGAAGCCTGCCGCCACCTCGTCGAAGGGGACCATTTCGTCGCCGACGCTGACCCCACCCTTGGGCAGGTAGATGTTCTGCGGTGTGGTGCACATCTGGCCGGAGTACATGGTCGTGGACACCGACAGGTTGCGGAACACGGCATCGAGGTCGTCGGCGGAGTCGAGGATCACCGAGTTGACCCCCGCCTTCTCCGTGTACACCTGGGCGTGATGCACGTTCTCCTCCAGCCAGGTGCCGAAGGCGGGCCCGCCCGTGTAGTCGACGATCTTGACCGAAGGGTGCATCACGAGGTCCTTGGCCACCGGATCGGCTCTGGTGTCGGTGAGGAGAGTGACCAGGTTCGGGTCGAAACCCGCCTCGGAGAAGACCCGGCGTGCGGTCTCCACAGCAATGGCGAAGGGGAGGATGGTCTCGGGGTGGGGCTTGACGATCACCGGGTTCCCCGCGGCGAGCGATGCGAAGATGCCGGGATACCCGTTCCAGGTGGGGAAGGTGGACACCCCGATGGTCACCGCGACCCCGCGGGGCCGGATCACCCACTCTTTGTCGATGACCAGCGGGTCGCGGCTTCCCTGCGGCTTCTCCCAGGTCATCGGCCCGGGGAGCCGCGTCTGTTCGGCGTAGGTGTAGGCGACGGCTTCGAGGGCACGGTCGAGGGCATGGGGCCCGCCGGCCTGGAAGGCCATGATGAAGGTCTGCCCGGTGGTGGCCATCACCGCATGACCCATCTCGAAGCTGTTGGCGGCCAGGCGATCCAAGACCTCGAGGAGCACGCCCGCTCTCGTCTCCGGCGTGGCCCTTCCCCAGCCAACGGCGGCCGTGGTGGCGGCGCCGATGAGCGCCTCTACCGACGAGTTCGGGTAGGTGACGCCGAGTTCGATGCCGTAGGGCGAGTTCTCGTCGACGGCGTGGTGACCGTCGTGGGGTTGGTCGAGCTGGAACGGCTTGCCCAGCCTGGCGGTGAAGGCCGCTTCCCCGGCTGCCGGCGCATCCTCACCGTAGGCCTTGGGTCGTTCCGGGTAGGGACTCCAGTAGGTGCGGTTGGCAATGGCGGCGAGGGCGTGATCGAGGGTGTCTTGGTGCTTGTCGGAGAGCTGAGTCATGATTTCAGCGTACCGCGAGCGGCATCGGGCGGGTACCTTGGGGCCATGACCAGCGAAGACATCCGCTACGAGACCGATGGCGGGGTCGGCGTGATCACGCTCAACCGCCCCGACTCGCACAATGCGGCGACCTCTGAGATGCTGCGCCACCTGCTGGCGGCCGTCAGCGATGCCGCGGCCGACGACGAGGTCCGCGCCGTGCTGCTCACGGCCGAGGGCAAGGCGTTCTGTGTTGGCCAGGACCTGGCAGACCCGGCAGCGTCCGGCGACGACCCGGACCTCGGCGCCCTCCTGGAGGAACGCTGGAACCCGGTGATCCGGGCGATGCACGCCCTGCGCAAGCCGGTGGTGGTCGCGGTCAACGGCACCGCGGCCGGTGCCGGGATGAGCCTCGCCCTCGCCGGTGACGTGGTCCTCGCCGCCCGCTCGGTCCGCTTCTACCCGGCCTTCTCGTCGATCGGCCTCGTCCCCGACTCGGGGGCCACCTGGAGCCTCCCCCGCCTCGTCGGCCCCGCCCGGGCCAAGGCGCTGAGCATGGTCACCGATTCGATCACGGCCGAGGAGGCATACGCCCTCGGCATGGTGTGGCGGGTGGTCGAGGACGGGGACCTGATGGTGGAGGCACGAGCTCTCGCCGACCAACTGGCCTCGGGTCCGACGCTAGCGTATAGCGCCATCAAGGAAGCGATCGAGGCGGCGGAGGCAAACACGCTCTCGGATCAGCTCGACCTGGAACGCGATTTGCAGCGCGACCTCGGTCACAGCCACGACTACCAGGAGGGGGTGTCCGCATTCATGGACAAACGCGAACCCCGATTCGAAGGCCGATGAGAAGCAGACACCCGATCCTGCTGCTCCTGCTCGCCCTGATCGCAGCCGCCTGCACCGGGAGTTCGACGGACGGGGACGCGGCTTCAACGAACGCGGTGGCCGGCCCCGCCGACATCGCCACGATGGAGGACGGCACCACCGTCGTCACCGAGGGTGTGCTCGTGATCACCGACGTCCCCCGGCTGTGCGAGACCATCGTGGGGACGGTCCCGCCCCAGTGTGACGGCGCCTTCGTCGTCTTGTCGGACCTCCAGGTCGACGAGGTCGTCGACCTGCGCTCTGCCCCCGGACCACAGGGCGTCACAACGCAATGGACCAACTACCCCTTTGTAGTGAGCGGCACGGTCGATGCGGGCTCTCTGGTCGACGTCACCGGCTTCGACCGCGTCTACCCCGCGGCCGAGGGTGGCCTTCGCCTCCGCGTGCTCCCGGCGCAAACGCCCGTCTTCCCGCAGCAGCTGCGGACCGGGGAGGCGATCTGGTTCGCCATCGACGCCACCAACCTCACCGACCAGGGGATCCCGATGACGTTCAACTCGGGGCAGGTCGCCGAGGTGACGCTGAGCGACGGCGACACCGAGGTGTACCGCTGGAGCACCGGCCACAATTTCACCCAGATCGTCAATGAGATCGACTTCCCGGCCGGCGAGACCTCGGGGGCGACTCTGCGGGACAACCTGTTCACCGTCGATCCCGGCACCTACACACTGCGGGCGTGGATCACCGCGATCGGCGCCGAGGACCTCGTTGTGGAGTTCCCCGTCGAGGTCATAGCGCCTTGAGCTACCAGCTGCCGGCTACCAGCTTCCAGCCATGAGCCCGGAGGCGTTCGTCGTCGACTCGATCAGGACGCCCATCGGCCGCTTCGCCGGTGCCCTCGCACCGGTCCGGCCCGACGACCTCGCCGCCCACACCATCGAGGCGTTACGCGAGCGCAACCCGGGGTTGGACTGGGACCGCATCGATGACGTCATCCTCGGGTGCGCCAATCAGGCCGGTGAGGACAACCGCAACGTGGCGCGCATGTCGCTGCTGCTCGCCGGGCTCGACGACTCGATTCCGGGCGTCACCGTCAACCGGCTGTGCGGATCCGGCATGGAGTCGGTCGGGCTCGCGGCACGGGCCATCCGCACCGGTGAGGCCGACGTCGTCGTGGCCGGTGGCGTGGAATCGATGAGCCGGGCGCCGAAGGTGATGGCCAAGGCCGACTCGCCCTACGACCGCAAGGTTCAGGCCTTCGACACCTCCATCGGGTGGCGGTTCATCAACCCGCGAATGCGGGAGCGCTTCGGCGTGGACGAGATGCCGGGGACCGCCGAGAACGTGGCCGTCGAGTTCGAGGTGTCCCGGGAGGACCAGGACGCGTTTGCGGTACGCAGCCAGCAGCGGGCTGTCGCCGCCATCGAGTCGGGCCGCCTCGCCGATGAGATAGCGCCCGTCACCGTCCCGCAGCGGAAGTCTGACCCGGTCGTGGTCGACACCGACGAGCACCCCCGGCCGGGCACCACCATCGAGGTACTTGCGAAGCTCCCACCGCTGTTCGAGGGCGGCACCGTGACCGCGGGCAACGCTTCCGGGATCAACGACGGGGCCGCCGCGATGCTCGTCGCCTCGGAAGCGGCCGTCGAGCGGTATGGAATCGAGCCGGCGGCGCGGATCGTGTCGATGGCAGTCGCCGGCGTACCGCCGCGCATCATGGGGATCGGCCCGGTGCCGGCAACCCGGAAGCTGCTCGATCGAACCGGCGTGGATCTCGCCGACATCGCGGTCATCGAGCTCAACGAGGCCTTTGCCTCGCAGTCACTCGCCGTGCTCAGACAGCTCGGCCTTCCCGACGACGCCGAACACGTCAACCCCAACGGCGGGGCCATCGCCCTCGGCCACCCCCTCGGGATGTCCGGGGCCAGGCTGGTGACGACCGCCCGCCGGGA
>CAYQZO010000034.1:0-10548 GCA_964421925.1 uncultured Acidimicrobiaceae bacterium | reverse complement strand
GTGACATCGCCATGGTGTTCCAGAACTACGCGCTCTACCCGCACATGTCGGTGCGTGACAACATGGCCTTCGGGCTCAAGTTGCGCAAAACGCCGAAAGACGAGATCGATGAACGGGTCGAGGAGGCGGCGGACATCCTCGAGATCACCGATTTCCTGGACCGGAAGCCGAAGGCGCTCTCCGGCGGGCAGCGCCAGCGGGTCGCCATGGGCCGCGCCATCGTGCGCGAGCCGGCGGCGTTCCTCATGGACGAGCCGCTCTCCAACCTCGACGCCAAGCTGCGGGTCCAGATGCGCGCCGAGCTGGAACGGATCCACGACCGCCTGGGCACGACCACCGTCTACGTGACCCACGACCAGACGGAAGCGATGACCCTGGGCGATCGTGTCGCGGTGCTACGGGCGGTATCGCCGGCACGCCCATACAACCTGCAGCAGGTCGGGCCACCATACGAGCTCTTCGATGATCCCCAGAACCTGTTTGTCGCCGGCTTCATCGGGAGCCCGGCGATGAACATGGTGTACGCCACGCTCGAGTCCCAGGATGGGCAGCTGTGGGCCAAGTTCGGCGACAACCGGCTCAAAGTGGCCCAGGAGGCCCTCGACCGCCATCCCGGCCTCGAGGGCCACATGAGCGATGAGCTGGTGATGGGCGTTCGCCCGAGCTCGATGGAGGCGGCGTCGATCGCAGGGGCCGATCCCGATCGGACGCTGCGCCTGACCGTCGAGGTCGACGAGAACCTCGGGTCGGAGACGTTCATCCACCACACGCTCAACCTGCGACCGGTGGTCACACCCGACATCGAGGAGCTGCTGGCCGACACCGGGCAGACCGCCGAATCGCTCGGTGACACGACGGACTTTGTAGCCCGGATCAGCAGCGACGTGCAGGTGCAGAAGGGTCAGCCAATCGACGTGGTGATCGACACCGCCAAGCTGTACTTCTTCGACCCGAAGACCGGCGACCGGATCGGTGCCAAGAAGGAGGCGGCCACTTCCGCCTGAGGGAGGACCATGGCAACGGCAATCGAGGAAGAGGTACCGGCGCCACCGCAGCCGGTCAAGCAAAAGGGCGAGGGCCGCTGGCGAGCCTGGCTCTGGGTAACGCCTGCCCTGCTCCTCCTGCTGCTGTTCCTGGTGTGGCCGACCATCCGGACGATCTGGATCAGCTTCTACGACGGGTCGATCGTCAACCCGACCCGTGAGTTCGTCGGCATCGACAACTACGTCGAGCTGTTCACCAACGACCCCGCCTTCATCAACTGGGGCTTGCCGCCCTGGTCCGCCCTGTTCAACAGCCTGGTGTGGGTGGTGTTCTTCACCTCGGGCGTCATCGCCTTCGGCCTCCTCGTCGGCGTTCTCGCCGACAAGGTGAAGTACGAGCGACTCTCCAAGGCGATCGTGTTCCTGCCGCTCGTGGTGTCGTTCACGGCGGCGAGCGTGGTGTTCCGCCTGGTGTACGCCACCGACCCCAACATCGGCGTCTTGAACGCGGTCCTCGGCATCTTCAGCCTGGGCCCCGTCGCCTGGCTGGGGGAGGAGAACATCGTCAACTTCGCCATCATCGCCGCCGGCATCTGGGTATGGACCTCGCTGTCGATGACGATCCTCGCCGCCGCTTACAAGGCACTGCCGGTCGAGACCCACGAGGCCGCCGCCGTCGACGGCGCCAACGAGTGGCAGGTGTTCTGGCGGGTATCGCTGCCCCAGATGCAGGGCCCCATCATCGTGGTGGCGGTGACCATGATCATCAACGCGCTCAAGGCGGTCGACCTCGTGCTCGTGATGACCGAGGGCGGTCCCGGCTTCAGCAGCCGGATCGTCGGCTTCACCGTGTATTGGGAGATCTTCACCAACAACTTCGCCGGCTACGGCAGCGCGGTGGCCGTCGTCCTGCTCATCATGATGGCCCCGCTCATGTATTGGCAGATGCGACAGATCCGGGCGGGGGAGGCACGATGACGACCGTCGCCGAACCCGAGCAGGCCGCTGCACCCGAGGCTGCTCCGCCGGTCAAGCGAGGGGCGAGCCGCTGGCTCATACCGACCGTGCTCACCTTCGTCGCCATCGTCTGGTTCGTTCCAACGATCGGTCTGTTCATCACCTCGTTCCGCACTCGCGCCTTCAGCTCCCAGTACGGCTGGTGGCAGCTCTTCCAGGGGGGCTGGACGCTGGACAACTACAACGAGGTGCTCACCTCGCCGTCGCTCCCGCCCCCGGGGTTCGCCGACAACTTCGTCAACACGATCATCATCACCATCCCGGCGACGATCCTGCCCATCGCCATCGCCGCCCTGGCCGCCTACGCCTTCGCCTGGATGGACTTCCCCTTCCGCAACACCATCTTCATCGGGGTCGTGGTCCTCTTGGTGGTGCCGCTCCAGGTGACCTGGGTTCCCGTGCTCCAGGTCTTCAACCAGTTCCGGGACATCACCGGCATCCAGATCACCGGGACCTGGTGGGCGATCTGGCTTGCCCACACCGGCTACGGGCTGGCGTTCGCCATCTTCTTGTTACGCAACTTCATGGCCGACATCCCCAAGGATCTGATCGAATCGGCGCGCATCGACGGGGCGGGCAATTTCAGAATCTTCTCGAGCATCGTGTTGCCGCTGTCGTTCCCTGCGATCGCGGCGCTTGCGATCTTCCAGTTCGTGTGGGTGTGGAACGACCTGATGAACGCGCTGATCTTCCTGCAGAGCCCGAACAAGTTCCCGCTCACCGTGGGCATCCGCAATCTGCTCGGTCAGTACGGCAACGAGTGGAACCTGCTGGCTGCGGGTGCCTTCCTGTCGATGATCGTTCCCCTGATCGTGTTCTTCGCCCTGCAGCGCTACTTCGTGCGCGGCGTGACCGCAGGAGCGGTGAAGGGGTAGCCACTCTTGTCTCCCCCGCGAAGCGGGGGAGACGCGGCGGACCCGGAGGGCCCGTCCGCAGAGGGGGCTTCCTTGCTCAGCGAACAAACAGACCAAACGGAACCGGATCGCACCCGAACGGATCGCCCGCCCACACGTTTCCCCCACCCGTGACCGCGGCGCGGAAGCCGATCGACACCGCACACCACGAGCGAGGTCCGATGGTGTTCCCCACCAGGTTCGCCCTGGCATTGAACTCCACGAGCACCGGGATGGGGAGCGCGCCTCCCGGCGTCGCTTCGATGGTGTTTTCCTGCAGCGTGGCGTTCGACCCATCGATGACAAGCACCTCCGTGCCGCCGTTGCCGCCGACCTGATTGCCCACCACGTTGGCGACCGACATCTCGGTCACCGCGATCCCGCGCCCACCGTTTCCGCGAACCGTGTTGTCGCGAATCACCGCGTTGGTGAAGTTGGTGGCGATCCCTGCTCTTCCGTTGTCCTCGACGACGTTGTTCTCCACGACGGAACGGGGCCGGGCAGACGAGTTGGCGAGGTGGATCCCGATGCCGTACGGGGCATGGGTGTCTCGCACCAGGTTGCCGGTGATGACGGCCGAAGCGTTGACCACGTGGATCCCCCGCAGCTCGTTGTCGGCGATCTCGTTCCCGATGATGCGCACGCCCTCTGACCGGTCGACCAGGACCCCCACCCGGCCGTTCACGATGCCGAGACCTTCGATGGTGACGTTGGAGGTGCCCGCGATCTCGATCACCGGCCCCCGGCCGTCGCCGATCAGCTGCACGTCTCCGCTCCCGCGCAACGTGATGGGCCTGGCGATCGTCACGGTCTCGAAGTAGCGGCCGGGTGCGATCGCCACCACCGCCCGGTCGGGCGCTTCGGCGACAGCCGCCGTGATCGAGGGGTAGTCACCGGGCACGGTGACGACCGGCCCGGCCGCGACCACGGTCCCGGTCGCCTGTGCCGCTTCTTCGATCACCCTGGCGGTTCGCCAGACGACTCCGTCGCTGGTGCGCAGGACGAAGATGCTGGCGAACGGCGCCGAGCTCGTGCCGAGAATCTGTCCCGCTCCGTCGTAGGCAACGGTGTGGATCTCCCCGGTGGCGTCGAAGCCCAGGTCCGACCCTTGCCCACCGGCGACCGGCACGACCCGCAGGTGCAGTGTGTCGAATTGGTAGTCGGCAACCACACGCTGTCCCTCGGCTGCGTCGTCCTGGATACGCTGCCGCATCGCCACCAGGCGCCCTCCGGTGAGGGATGCCTCGAGACGAGAGGCATCGCCGGAACGAATCGCATCGGCCTCCGCCTGGAGATTCGTGACGAGCGCTGCCGCCAGCTCCGGGGCCTCCTCGGCGAAGTCGAGATCGGTCCGCACCGAGTCGAGCGAGGGGTCCAGGCTCACCGGGGGCAACGCGATCGCCCCGGCGCCCGCTGCGGCCGTGGCGGGGGTCGCCGCCGCCGGTTGCCGGGCAGGGGTGCCCGCCGCGACAACGAGCACGGCCAGCCCCGCAACAGCGGTCAGTGCCACTGAGCCTCGCACCAGGCGTCCGCTCCACGCAGGCCCCCCCGTTGCGGGTGCGGAGGCCCTCACCGCCACCCGGTTGAAGAGACTGCGCAGGGGACTCAGCAGCACGAGCGCAGCCAGCAGCGCGACCTTGGCCCCGAATTCGGTGGTCTGGGGGGCGATGAGGAGCACGGCCAGCACGGCGATGGCCATGGCGAACGCTATCTGCGCCGTCCGACCCCTCGGGATCGTCTTGGGGTCCGTGATCATGAAGAACAGGAAGATGAGGATCTCGGGCGAGAGCACGACCACCCACCAGAACTGGCTGCCGCACACCGGCTCCAGGGCCCAGCGGGCGGTGAAGCAATGGCCCGAGGAGGCGAGCAATCCGAGACCTGCCGCAAGGGCAACCCAGAAGGCCGCCGCCATGGGTAACAGCCCCAGGCGGCCGGTGATGAGAACACCTCCGGCCAGGATGATGGCGTAGCCGGCGAGCATCCAGCCGTTGAGCGGAGCCCACCAGAAGTCGAGGGGCTCCACGACGCCGCTCCCCAGGATGAGAAAAGCCACCACCAGGGCGATATTCGACGGGTTGAACACGTGGGTGCCCTGGAAGCGGATGAGGTATTTGGAGAACAGCGCGGCTGCAGCGATGGCGGCAAACAGGTACCAGCGGTGCCACGACCAAAGGTCACCGCTCTCGGTCCCGGCGGCGCGCAGGATGAGGGCAACCCCGCTGCCGGTGAGCATGGCGCTTGCCGGCCACACCAGGGCTCCGGACCGCCATAGGGTCCATCCGACCTCGATGACCGCGCACACCAGGATGGCGCTGAGGATCTGTGGGATCGAGACGTCGAAACCGAGCGCTCCGATGCCGATGACGTGGATCGACACGATGACCGCGGCCAGGTGGAGACGTGGATCCCGCCACGTGGGGAGAACCACGGGATAGGTCCTCCCGTTCACCTGAACAACGCTCGTCATGTCACAACCGTACCGGGGCCTTCAGACGCGCTCGAGCGGGCGCGTGATGCGCCCGCTCGAGCTGTGTCCATGTGTTGCTAGTAAGCGCCGTCGGCGGCGTTCTCGATGAACTCCAGCACCGACTGGATGCTGTCGCCGTTGATGAAGTTCTGGAAGCCCGTGAACATGGCGTCACCGCCAACCGCACCCGGAGCCAGGTCGGATCCGTCGAACACGAAGATCTCGGCCGCCTGGAGGTCCGCCGCCTGCTTCGCAAGCAGCGGATCGGTGTACAGGTCGGCAGACACCAACTGGTTCGGCGTGAGCCGGGCACCTGCCGCGGCCGTCGCCCAGATCTCATTGGCTTCCTTGCTTGCCAGCCACTCGATGAACGCACGGGTCGCCGCGTTGTTCTTGAAGGCAACGGCCATGTCGCCGCTGCCCACCGTCGGCTTCCCGTACATGGAGTCGATCTCCGGCACCTGGAAGTAGTCGTAGTCGTCGACCGGGGTGAGCTCGGGGAAGTTCTGCTGACCGAAGTTGCCGATGAACCCGCCCTCGTAGTGCAACTCGGCGTCACCGCCGAGCACGAGGTCCCAGGCGTCGGTGAAGCCGGTCGAGTTGGTGCCGGCAGCACCACCCAGCAGCTTCTGGTCGGCGGGGAGCACGATCTCTGCCCACTTGTTCATCGCCTCGACGACGATCGGGTCGGTCCATTCGATTTCATGGGTGAGGAACAGCTGGTTGTACACCTCTGGACCCGCAACCCGCACGAAGATGCTCTCGAACCAGTCGGTCAGGGTCCAGCCGTCGAGACCGCCGATGGACAGCGGCACCTTCCCGGCGGCGACGTATCCGTCGACGATGGCGCCCAGGTCGGCCCAGGTCTCCGGAACCGTGAAGCCCTGCTCGGCGAACGACGGCGGCTTGTACCAGAACGTGTTCTTGGTGTCGGTTGCCGTCTGCAGCCCGTACAGCTCACCGTTGAACGTCCCGAAATCGAGGATGCCCTGGCTGTACGCGTCGCTGAGGAGATCCGCGTCGACCCCGAGGTCGGCGAAGGAGACCGCAGCCCCATCATCGACCAACGCCTGCACGACGCCCGGGCGTGGGACCATGGCCACGTCCGGCGGGTTGCCGCCGGCGACCCGGGTCGGCAGCACCTGGGTGAGCTCGCGCTCCGATACGTAGGTGACGTCGACGCCGGTGTCCGCCTCAAATGCGGCGATCACCTCTTCGAAGCCGGCCTGCTCGTCACCGCCCCACGAGGCCATCACCTCGATCTGGGCGCCTTCTAGATCCTCGCTCTCGTCCGACGTCCCGCAGGCCGATGCGACGAGGGCCAGGGTGAGCAGGGCGATCGCCCACGTCGCCCATGTTCGTTTGAGTCTCATTGCTGTCCTTCCTCCTCCAGTGGTCGGGTCTTTGCGGACCCCGCTTCACCTTACTCTCCGGCGGAGGCGTGCTGTAAGGGCTATTCGCGCTGAGTAGTCGCCCGGCCACTGGGCGTGTTGTCGAAGGCCGCCACGTCGATTGCCATCGGGAGGGAGCGTTCCCGCCAGCCGGTGAGGTCGCCGCCGTAGCCGGGCTGGTACTTGGCGAAGACGATGTCTCTGGCAACGCGCTGCTCGTCGGTGTGGGTGACCACTCTCCCTCGGCCGGTGTGGTCGTGTCCGTCGATGCGCATCGTCGCCTCGCCGTTGGCCATGATGTTGCGTACCCAGTCGGCGCGGTCGCCGCCCCCGGAGAGGATGTACAGCGTGTCCCCGGCGTCGGCGAACCAGATCTCGATGGTGTGGGGCCGTCCGGTGACGCGTCCGGTGGTGGTCAGGTACCCGAGCGGGTGGTGGGCAAAGCGCTGCTCCATGGGCCGCAAACGTATCGGTTCAACCACGATCGACGAACTCGATCAGCTCGTCGAGCGACATGGACCGACCCTCGGCGAGCAGCCGTTCGTACTCGGTGTCACCGATTTCGGCCCGGGCCGCCGACTGGGTGTCTGCGATGAACGGGACGATCTCCCACCACACTCTGACGCCGAGCCGGTCCCAGATCGCGGCGCAGGCGCCGTGGATGAGCACCGCCCGGCTCGAGTCTCCGGCCCGCCCCGCCAGGATGGCAAACATCTCCGAGGTCGAAGCCATGCCCTCCTGGTAGCGGTGGGCGGCCATGGTGGCGAAGGCCTCCTTCACGTGGGGGCCCGTCTCGGAGTCGCGACCCATGGCGATGAGCACGGTCGCGATGTTCCAATGCGCCCAGGCGACCAGGACGTCGTAGCCCAAGGCCTCCGCTACAGGCAGCAGCTCATACCGCATCTCGAGTGATCGTTCGAGCTCGCCGGCCTCGGCGATCTTGAGCGACGAGAAGAGTCGGGCGACGTAGCCGCCGACGGGGAGGTCGTTGGCGTCGAAGTAGTCGGCGGCCTCGTCGAGCATCCGGTGGGCTTCGGCGTGGTCGGAGGTGAGCGCTCCGGCGAAGGTCTTGCTGAGGGCGACGCCAACGGGATCGCCTGCAACGCTGAAGCGATCGAGCGCCTGTTCGAGCCTCCCGGCGGCGGTGACGTAATCACCGGTCTGGAACCCGAAGAAGCCCTGCAGCCAATCGAGCTCTGGAGAATCGATCTGCTCGCCGACGCGCCGGGTCCACGCCGCCGCGTCTCCGATCCGGTCTCCGTTGAACCAGAGCGGCCATGCCATGAACAGGACGCGCACCATGTCGGCGGCTCGTCCGCCTCCGAGGCTCCACTCCATGGCACTCTCCAGGTTTGGGAAGTCGACCTCGAGCGTGAAGAACAGGGACAGATCCTGGTGGATCCGCTCGGGCGCATCGACGAGCTTCGTGTAGTAATCGACCAGACGGCCCATCGTCGCCTCGCGGTCGCCGGCGAGATGGTCGGCGGCGTACTCCCTGAGCACGGCGAGCTGGCGGAACCTCGTGCCCCCGGGAAGGTCGGTGACAACGTGCGCCAGTGAGTTGTCCACGAGGGTCGAGATCAGATCGAGGGCCTCGCCATCGAGGCCGGCGGCGGCTACCTGCTCCAGCTGATCCATCGTCGCTCCGGCGGGGAACACGGAGAGCCGGTAGAACACCGCCCGCTCAGTGTCGCTCAGGGAGTCGACGCTCCAATCGATGGTGGACTGCAGGGTCTGCTGTCGCTCGGGGAGATCGGCGGCCCCCCGGCCCACCACCTTGATCGATTCCCCGAGCCTGCGGTCGAGCTCGATCACCGCGAGTACGCGTACCCGGGCGGCGGCAAGCTCGATGGCGAGTGGCAGCCCGTCCAGTCGAGCCACGATCGAGCTCACCGCTTCGGCCTCCTCACCACCGGTGTCGATGTTCACGCCGAGACCCGCGGCGCGATCGACGAAGAGCTGGAACGCTTCGCCGTTCGAGGCGCCGACCCCGAGGGGCTCCAGCTGGTGGATGACCTCTCCTCTGATTCGCAGCGGCGTGCGGCTGGTCACCAGCACCTTCACCTGCGGGCAGCGGCTCACCAGGTCGGCCACGAGCGGGCTGCCTGCCGTCACTTGCTCGAAGTTGTCGAGCACGAGCAAGGTCGGGCTCGAGATCGTCGAGGCGACGAGGTCCATGACCTCGGCCGCCCCTTCGGGATGCACCCCGATGGCCTCGGCGATGGCGAACGGGATGCCTTCCGGCTCGGCGACCGGTGCCAGATCGACGAAGGAGGCTCCTCCGGCGAACTCCGGGGCGATGGCGCGGGCAACCTCGACCGAGAGCCTGGTCTTGCCCATTCCGCCGGGGCCGAGGACGGTGACGGCGCGGGTCTCTCCTCGACGCAACAGATCGCCGAGAGCGGACACGTCGTCGGCGCGGCCGACGAACGAGGTGGCGAACGCGGGAAAGCCCGAGAATCGGCCTGCACCGATCTGGAGCGAGGGGAAGTCGTCGAGTAGGCCCGGTGCGGTGAGCTGATAGACGCGTTCGGGCCGGGTGAGGCCGCGCAAGGTGTGATAGCCGAGGTCGTGGAGGACGGCTCCCTCGGGGAGCGCTTCCTGGGAGAGGGCACGGGTGGCCTCGGAGATCAGCACCTGCCCGCCGTGGGCAGCCGCCTCGAGGCGAGCCGCGCGGTTGACCTCGGGTCCGAAATAGTCGCCGTCGCGCGCCTCTGCGGTACCGGTGTGCATCCCGATCCGCACCCGGAGCGGATCGACGGCAGGCTCCCACGGCGCGGCGGTGAGGCGCCGTTGGACGTCGATGGCCGCGGCGATCGCGTCATCGGCTGCGGCAAACACCGCCAGGAAGCCGTCGCCGCGATCCTTGACGATCTCGCCCCGGTGCTCGGCGACGGCGCCGCGGATCGCCTCGTTGTGGACGACAAGCGCCCGGCGCATGGGCTCGGGGTGCTCGTCCCACTGCCTGCTGCTGTCCACGATGTCGGTGAACAGGAACGTCAGCGTGCCGGTTCGATCGAAGTTCACGGCAGGCGATGGTATCGAGGCGTTGGATCGTCTGGCTACACGATCCGGCGTTCGGTGGCCCAGCGAGTCAGTTCGTGGCGGCTGGACAGCTGCAGCTTGCGCAACACCGCCGACACGTGCGACTCCACGGTCTTCACCGAGATGGACAGCCGGGTGGCGACCTGCTTGTAGCTGTAGCCCCGGGCGATCTGGCGAAGCACCTCCTGCTCGCGCGGGGTGAGCTGGTCGAGATCGGGATCGTGCTCCACCGGCATGGCCTCGCCGAAGGCGTCGAGAACGAACCCGGCGAGGCGGGGAGAGAAGACGGCGTCCCCGGCCGCCACGCGGTCGATGGCCGACGCCAGCTCGTCGGGGGCGATCGACTTGGTGACGTAGCCGCGGGCGCCGGCCCTGATCATGGCGATCACGTCCTCGGGCGCATCCGACACCGAGAGCGCCAGGAAGCGGATTCCCGGGTTGGACTCACCGACGTTGTTGACCACGGCGAGGCCTCCACCTCCCGGCATGTGGACGTCGATGAGCACAACGTCCGGGCGCGTCTTTCTGATGGCGTCGACCGCCTCGTCGACGTCGGTGGCCCATCCGGTGAGCTCGAAACGGTCCTCGAGCTCACTGCGCACGCCGCTGAGGAACAGCTCGTGGTCGTCGACGAGGAACACCGACGTCATAGGTCTACCCCTTCCAGGTGCAGGTGCACCTCGGTGCCCGATCCCGGCGCCGAGGTGAGCTCGACCTCACCCTTGTGTCGCTCCATCCGTCCCATGATC